>CAYTDU010000501.1:0-4518 GCA_964436395.1 uncultured Gemmatimonadaceae bacterium
GCCGGATTTGTCCTCCAGGGAGGCGGGTTTACCGCCGATATGCAGCGCAAGGAGACGAGGCCACCCATTGAGAACGAAGCGGACAATGGTCTGCTGAACGAACGTGGAACACTCTCAATGGCCCGGACCCCCGAGGTCAACTCGGCGACGTCTCAGTTCTTCATCAACCTGGTTGACAACTCGATTCTCGATCATGGGGTACGCGATTTTGGCTACGCCGTCTTCGCGCGGGTTACCGATGGGATGGACGTGGTCGACCGAATTGCGCAGGTGCCCGTGCGCGGTTCTCAGCCTGTGGATCCGGTCATTATGGTATCAGTGCGTCGGCAATAGCACGAGCCAAGGAGATGTGAGGGAGATGTGGAGTCAGTCTCTGTTCCCTCAAGCCGCGCGCCCGACCACAATCGTGACGTTATCGGTTCCACCATCGTCGAGAGCGTCTTGCAGCAAGTCCTCGCAAACCTGCTTCGCTGAAGTCATAGTGCGAAGTCGTTCCGCGATCTGCTCGTCACTCACATGTTTGGTAAGACCGTCGCTACAAAGCAGTCCGACGCTCTTCCAAGCCTGGTCCACTCGCGTGATCATCGGGGCAGCCTGCGTCCCTCCGATCGCGCTCGATAGCACATGCGCCCAATGGCTGTTTTCCGCATCTGATCGAGTGAGAACACCTTGATCGACCAGCTCCTGCGCCATGGTTTGATCGCGGGATATCTGGGTAAGCTTACCGTCACCATATAGGTAGAAGCGGCTGTCTCCAACTTGCAGCAGGTATGAATGGGGCCAAGCGCCGATCCACACGGTTAGCGTGGTAGCCATACGACGTCGGTCCGGGTCTTCCTCAGCCATTTTCACCACGCTCGCGTGGCCCTGCATCGCTGCTTCCTCCAATGCTTTGAAGAAAGCTCGTTCGTCTTTGGCGTCGGCCGTGTAATAACACCGCATGGTTCGCGCGACATATTGCGCCATCTCTTCCAGCGCTCGGCGACTGGCCTCGCCACCTCCGGCACCTGATCCGACACCGTCTGCCACCATTGCAAGTGCGGCAAGCCGCTCGGTCTCCAACGGTAGTTGGTCTAGGTCGGGCAGGCTGGTGAGAAGCACATCCATGTGTTTCCGCAACGAGCAAATCAGAAAGTGATCCTGGTTGGTCTTTCTGACCTTGCCTAGGTGAGTTAGCCCGTAGTAGTCGATATCCCCGATACTAGGCTGTCTGGGTGCTGAAGTCGCTCCGGTAGCCGAGTCAGTTGAACTCACGATTCGCCTCCCTCCACGTTTCGAGCTACCTCTGAGGTTAGCTCGGCGCAGCTTTTCAGAGGTGTCGCTATCTAAGACAAGTTGCAGCCACATGCGGTGACGCGCTAGGTGTTTCCTTCCTTGACTTGCGCCTTGTCAACAATATTATTTATTTTGTCACTATAATCATATTATGGAGACACTATGACCAGGGGTACCCATCTTGGAGAAGCCGAACAGTTGATCCTACTCGCCGCGTGGAGGGTGGGAGAACAAGCCAATGCGGCAGCGATAAGGAAGGAAGTCGAATCGCGGGGCGGCCGTACCCTCACAGTCTCCTCCATCTACGTTACCCTTATGCGACTGCAGGACAAAGGGTACGTCACTTCGGGGCTATCCGATCCAATGCCCGTGCGGGGCGGTAAGGCAAAGCGCTATTTCTCTGTCACCGCCAAGGGTATCTCCATCCTACATGAAACGCGTCGCCGTATGGAACGAATGTGGGAGGGCATGGACGCCACTCCCGAAGTGAGGCATGCATGACTAAACTCCCCCTCGTTCCTGCATTCCTGCTGCGGCTTCTTCTGCCCCGCGACTGGCGCGACACAATATTGGACGAAATCGCTGAGGCCTACGGGTTGGATGTGGAGAACCACGGTCACTATTTCGCCAGACTCTCTCTCTGGAGAGAACTCACATCCGGTCAGTGGCTAGCTCTCAGGCGCGAGGCAAGAAAGCTGCGACGAGCGGAGCGAGGTGTCCGGTTGCCCGCGTGGAGTAATCCTCTCAAATCGTTGTCCAAGGACGCGGCATACGCTTTCCGGTTGATGAGACGATCTCCGGGGTTCTCGTTGGTCGCCATTTTGACGTTGGCGCTGGGTATCGGAGCCAGCAGCGCGATCTTCAGCGTCGTGAACGGAGTTCTGCTTCGCCCACTGCCGTACAGATCGCCGGATCAGTTGGTGTATGTCTGGGATCGGCTGGAGTGGGTAGGATTTCCGCGCGCATCGGTTACGGGACCGCAGATTGACGATCTTCGCCGGCAGGCAAGCCTGTTCGACGGGTTCGCGTCGGTTCGAAATGGCGTTGTTCAGCTCACAGGCATCAACGAGCCACAGGAGATCGACGCTGGCTTTGCGTCCGCCAACTTCTTCGACTTGCTCGGAGTAAACGCCGCTCTGGGAAGAACGTTTCTGACCGGCGAGGACATCGAAGGTGGTGCCAGGATCGTCGTTCTTTCGCACGGGATTTGGCAACGGCAGTTTGGCGGTGCAGCAGATGTCGTTGGAAGCTCGGTCACCCTGGACGGGGATCCTCACACGGTTGTGGGAATCTTGCCTCCCAATTTCGGCTTCCTGGTGCACCACAGTCTGAGTCAACCAAGCGGCGTCGAGGTCTGGCTTCCTGAACAGACAGACCTGGCATCAGCATCTCGAGGACAGCATCGCTTCGCCGTACTATCACGGATCAAAGGCGGTGTTACGTTCGATCAGGCGACGGCGGAGTTGGCATCTCTCGGCGAACAGCAGGACAATCAATGGTTCGGCGACAACGGTTTCACGTTCACCGCGATACCAGTGCAGGAAGATTTGGTCCAGAATGTGCGACCGATACTGCTACTCTTGCTCGGTGCTGTGGGTTTGTTGCTTCTCATTGCAGCGGCAAACATTGCGACTCTGATGCTCGCGAGATCGCAAACGCGGGCTCGGGAGTTCGCAGTGCGATCGGCTCTAGGAGCGTCACGAGGCAGGATCATCTGGCTCTCACTCGTGGAGGCTGGGCAGCTATCGATTCTCGGAGGTGTACTGGGCCTCGCCATTGCGGGAGTCACACTCGACGCACTCGTATCTCTGGCACCAGCAGGATTACCCCGCGGTGACGAGGTATCCGTTGACGGTAGGATTATCATGTTCACGGGACTCGTCACGCTGGCCACCGCGCTGCTCTGCAGTCTCGCTCCCGCTGTGCACAACTCAAGGCTAAGTCTCACAGGTGCATTCAATCAGGGTGGTCGTGGGTCAGCGGGGATCGGAGCAGCAATGCGAATGCGGAGCCTCATCGTCATCGCCGAAATTGCACTGTCGCTCGTGCTGCTCACCGGGGCAGGTCTCCTCTTGAGAAGCCTGGCGATCATGACAGCGGCCGACCCGGGGTTCAGGGCTGAGCACGTCCTGGCAGTGGACGTTGCCCTTCCCGCTTCTCGATACGAGAACGGCATCGAACGGGTGAGATTTTTCGAAGATCTCATTGAGCGATTGAATGGAACACCGGGAATCGACGAGACAGCCGTGACAGGGACACTCCCCCTTGGATACGCGAACCGAAACCAGGGCAACTGCCGGCCAGATGCGTTACCGGAGGGCGAAGACGAAGTGATGGCAGACTACATGCCCGTCTCCCCTGATTACTTCACTACCATGGGCATTGAGTTGGTGGCAGGTCGGTTCTTCACACCAGACGATGACGAGGGAGAATCAGCACCATTCGTTGCCATAGTCGATGAGAAGTTGGCGCGTCACTGGCCGAACGGAAACGCAGTTGGCAGACAGATCTCGCACTTGGGTGAAGAATGGACCGTCGTCGGTGTGGTCCGGCATGCGCGAATTGAACAAGTATACGAAGACGATCGTCCGCAAATATACTCACCGCACGCGCAACTACCTTTCCGCGCAATGACGGTGGTGGTGAAAAGTGCCTTAGATCCGACCGTCCTGGTGCCGATGCTGCGCTCTGCTGTGAGTGAAATCGACAGCAATCAGCCAATTGCCAATGTCAGGACGATGGCCGCTCTGGTAACACAGTCCACGGCCAAACAGCGCTTTTCAACGAGTCTCATGTCCGCGTTCGCCGTTGTAGGGGCGTTACTCGCGGTTCTGGGAGTGTACGGAGTCTTGTCCTATTCGGTATCCAACAGATCACGAGAGATTGGCATTCGCAGAGCACTGGGGGCTCGAGAATCCGGCGTCGCCAAACTGATCATAAGTCAGGGGATGGTGGTGACGGCTGCAGGAATCGCGGTCGGATTGGTAGGAGCACTTGCGCTGAGCCGAGTTATGTCGGACATGGTATTCGAGATCTCTAGTGCCGACCCGCTCACGTTCGTATTAGTACCCCTGGGGCTTCTTGCCGTTGCCGGAACGGCCTGTTACTTGCCGGCTAGAAAAGCTAGCAGACTAGATCCGTTGGCGGTGCTGCGGGAAGAATGAGGGTAGAGGATATCAATCTGCAATCCGCCGTTGTTCGAGCAACGATGCCAGAATCCGCGGGTATTAATCGTTACACAGT
>CAYTDU010000502.1:0-4509 GCA_964436395.1 uncultured Gemmatimonadaceae bacterium
CTGGTGAGCAGCGGGAGCAATGCCGCGGTTACGCGGCTGACACCTGGAACTGCGGCGAGTTCCTCTTCCAACCGTCGGAAGAGGACTTGCGCGTCTTCCAGTTCATAGCCATTCAACTCAGGAGATATTCCAAAGCTCACGACGTTTTCGACATTCAGACCCAAGTCTACTCGACTCACATTTCCGAGGCTCTTGATGAACAAACCAGCGGCTAGCAGCAAAGCCGTGGATAGCCCGATCTGAGCGGTGACGAGCGAACTGCGAAATCGGGCGGCAGTTCGGCCCCCTGATGGTTGCCCCGCGCCAGAGCGCACGAGCGACATGAGGTCGGGGCGCGTACTGTGCAGTGCGGGGTACATGCCGAACAGGAAGCCGGTACCGACAGACACGCCCGCCGCAAAGATCACGACCGAGGGACGTAGATCGATCTCCACCATTCCCGCAGCCTCCGCCGGGAAGATCGACGCAACGACACCCAGGGTACCCTGCGCAACCGCGATGCTCGCAAACCCGCCGAGTGCGGCAAGCATGGATGATTCCATGAGAAGCTGCGACAGGAGCTGCACTCGGCTCGCACCCAAAGATCCGCGGACGGCCATTTCCTGGCTACGGTTGGCACCCTGAGCGAGCAACAGGTTCGCGATGTTGGCGCACGCGATGAGCAGGACTACTCCAGTTATCGTGAACAACAGCGTAAGAGGCAGCTCGAGGTTCCCGTGCACAACACTTTGGCCTCGTCGACCCTCTTCGAAAACCAGCTTCTTGGCGCGGAACCGCTCCAGCGTCTGCTCGCTCATTTCCTCCTGAAGCGGTGCCTCGACCTCGTTTATGATGCCGCTATAGACGGTGTTGAGCTCCGCCGCGGCTTGGTCGAGCGTTACACCGGGCGATAGACGGCCAAAGAGATAAGCCCAATAGTCTCGTCGGTTATCGAATCCGTCGAACCATCTGCTAACTCGAGATCGCATCGAGATCAGCACGAACACGTCGGCGCGCGCTCCCAGCGTAGTCCCATCGAACCCGCGCGGTGCCACACCGACAATAGTCATCGGTTGACCGTTAACGATGACAGACTGTTCCAGTACTCTCGGATCGCTCCCGAGTTGGTTTGCCCAATACCGGTGACTCAATACAGCAACGAAGTGTTCGCCGATTGTCTGGTCGTCGGCCGGCCCCAGGAGCCTGCCCAACGCGGGTCTGACACCGAGTACGGGAAAGTAGGACCCTGACACGAGAAGACCTTGAGCTTTTACGGTCGTGTTGACGTAGGAGAGGTTGGCGCGAAACAGCCGGTGCGCAGCTATACCCGAAAAACCTCCACCTGCCCTTTCGAGGTCGCGGAACATTGGATAGCTGAATATCCCGTCGCCGTTGCCCGCCAAGTTGGCTGATCGTGCACCCTGTCGTGGGCCGGGTGCCGTGAAATTGACCAGGCGGTCCGGTTCCTCCACCGGGAGGGACTGCAGAAGCAGTTGGTCGAACATCGAGAATATCGCCGTGTTCGCACCGATGCCGAGAGCAAGGGAAAGAACCGCCATCGCAGTGACTAGGGGTGCCTTGGCAAGCGTCCTGACAGCGTACCGCATCTCCTGCCCGCATCGTCTGGCCCACCCGCCTGCCTTGGGTGACACGCGGTTTCCCCCGCCCTTGTTCGACGCGAAGCGACTTCTCTTGCATCGTGACAATCGCTCGCACAGGCCGAACAGCAGCGAGTGCGACAAAGTGCGGACCCAAAACACGCACACTGCGAGCTTGCCACGCTGTCGCATTTCGCCCAGCTGTTTGGCGAACGCGTACTCCATTCCCACTGCGTCACGTTCCCGATAGTCCCTTGGATAGGCCAGTAACGCCCACCGGAAGATTCGCTGCGAGAGTGGTTTGAGGTCGCGGCTCATGCTGTCCCGCCTCTCGACGTCAGCCCCAGCTCCTTGGTGAATGACACCAGTAGCTCGAGTCGCCGGCTTTCGGCGAGAACGACCTCGCGCCCCAGTCGGGTGAGGGCGTAGTAGACGCCGCGCCGCGGATCGTCATCTTTCGGCCGCTTGCCGGATTCCGCGATCAGCCCCCCGTCCGTCAATTTCCTCAGGTGGCGATACAGCGGCCCCGTCTCCAAACGGATGCGATTTGACGACCGTTCGCGCACAGCCTGGATCACCCCGTATGCGTGGTACTCCTGTTCTGCGAGCGCCAAGAGGATGTGCAGCCATACCGGCTTCAACGGCAGCCAAGCTTCCACGTCGCTGTTTGATAGATCAGTCATCAGGGCATCTCTGTTTGGAATGCGGGATTAATAGTACAGTTGACACCCGTACGAAATGTACCTATATGAAGTTTCAGCCCGGTAAAGACAACTCTCTTACGACGACTCTTCCCGAGGTGCGCACTAAGCGGCGTGCCGCTTACCAACATTGCCGAGCGGTCGACCATTCTCGAAATAACAGGGCAGATTGGGTTACTATTGTTGAAATACATTGCGACACTTCTGGCGATCCAAAGACACCTGACCGATTTTTTCGCCTCAAGCACAGCTTGATGGTTTCGTAGCAGTGCACACGCTGGGCTGTTTACTAGAAGGAACCATCGCACTCTCCAACAACAGGAGACGCTTCTGAGATGTCCAGATACATTGTTCTGATTGGGGTTGTCGGTGCGGTCTTTGTCGGAATCGGGGCCTTTACGTTCACCTACGGTGAAGGGCTGTCGTACTTCAGCAAGGACCCTGAGGCCTGTCAGAACTGCCACATCATGCGGCAGCAGTTCGATTCCTGGCAGAAGGCCGGTCATCACACTGCGGCAACCTGCGTCGACTGCCATCTTCCACATGATTTCGTCGGAAAGTATCTGGCCAAGGCAGAGAACGGCTACAACCATTCCAAGGCTTTCACCCTGCAGGATTTCCACGAGCCCATCAAGATCACACCGAAGAACAGCAGAATCCTGCAGAATAACTGCGTGGAATGCCACGCTGTTATGGTGGCGAACCTACAAGATCAGTCTCGTTCCTCTGCGGACGGTCTGGAGTGCGTGCACTGCCATGCGAATGTCGGCCATGGCGAAACTGCTGGGCTGGGTGGTCCCCTGCGCAGCGAAGAATATGAAGGAGTTGATTAATGATGATCGTTACCCGGTCGAGAACCGGTCTGGCCGTCTTGCTGTTGGTAGTCATTGGTGTGACCGCTGGAGTGACGGCACTGCTGGTGAACATGGTAGAGCGAAAGGTCGAAGGAGACTTGCGTTACGAGAGGGTGGTGGAGGTGGGTGAGGACGACACCGATCCTGAGACCTGGAGACCCAACTGGCCGCGCCAGTTCGACGGTTACCAAAAGACGGCGCTGCCAACCAGGACGCGCTTCGGCGGTCACGGGGGCAGTGAGGCCCTGCCCGAGGAGAAGATCGAACGGGACCCCTGGTTGAAACGCATGTTCCTCGGGTATGCCTTCTCCATCGACTACCGCGATCGTCGCGGCCACGCCTACATGCTGGAAGATCAGTTGACCACCGAGCGTCAGACCAAACCTCAATCGGGCTCTTGTTTGCACTGCCATGCTTCCGTCATGCCCCTGTACCGGCAGATCGGTGACGGGGACGCGACGCTAGGCTTTGAGATGTCCTACACTTATTCCTACCAGGATCTCTATCAAATGCTGGAGGCAAGTGGTCATGCCCAACCGGTCTCTTGCGTCGACTGTCACTCTCCGGAGACAATGGAAATCCGGGTCACGCGACCTGCTTTCATCCAGGGGATCAGGCTGCTCGCCGAGTCTGAAGTGGAGGTCCCGCACCTGCCGTCCATAACCCTATGGCGAAATGGTCCCCGCGATCGGCCCTATGATCCCAACGCCGACGCCAGCCGAAGTGAAATGAGGTCTTACGTGTGTGGCCAGTGCCATGCGGAGTACTACTGCGCCGGCAACATGAAGTTGACCTTCCCCTGGGGCAACGGGCTCAAGGTTGAGCAGGTCGAACAGTTCTGGAACGAGACCATGTTCTCCGACGGTGCGCAGTTCTACGACTACGCCCACGCCGAATCGGGAGCACGCGTGCTCAAAGCTCAGCATCCCGAGTTTGAACTCTGGAGTCAGGGAATTCATTCACGGAGCGGCGTCTCTTGCGCCGATTGTCACATGCCCTACATGCGGGATGGTGCCAGCAAGATCTCCGATCATTGGGTCCGAAGCCCGTTGTTGAATGTGAACAGAGCATGTCAGACCTGCCATCGTTTCTCGGAAGAAGAACTCGAGCAGCGAGTCGACGATATTCAGGAGCGGAATTTCCAACTGCTGCAGCGGGCTGGGGCAGCGCTGATGCAACAGCTCGATGCTATCGCGGCAGCGAAGCAACGCGGGGCCACCGAAACCGATCTGGAAGAGACCTTGGAGCTGCAACGCAAGGCACAGTGGCGTTTGGATTTCATTGCCGCCGAAAACTCCATGGGTTTCCATGCCCCTCAGGAAGCCGCTCGCATGCTGGGCGAGGCCATCGACTACGCTCACCGGGGAAGTCTCCTGG
>CAYTDU010000503.1:0-4502 GCA_964436395.1 uncultured Gemmatimonadaceae bacterium
ACCCAAACACAGCAAAACGCGAATCACAACTGGCGCTGTGAGATATGCGGGCTAGGTGAGTTCGAGCAGATGGTTATTCTGGCGGTTCTGCGCCTCGGCGATCAGGCATACGGAATGACCGTCCGCAGGGAGCTTGAGGAAACGGCGGGCAGAAACGTCACATTCGGTACCGTATACGGCACGTTAGAAAGGCTTGAGGATAAGGGCTTCGTCAGCTCGCGCCACGCCGAACCGGAGCCGGTACGTGGCGGGCGCGCGCGACGCTTCTTCAAAGTTGAGCCGGCCGGAGAACTCGCGCTCAGACAGGCTAGAGAGATGATGGGGAGGATGTGGGAAGGGGTGAAACTCGCGACGGACCACAAGTCGGCTTCATGAAACCGCATTGGTTGGCAGACTGGCTGCTACGGCTTCTGACTCCCCGGCACCTGAGATCGGATGTGCTGGGTGATCTGCACGAGGAGTTCCAGAGGTATGAGCTGGGATCCGTTGGTCCGTGGCGCGCTCGGCTCTGGTATTGGCGCCAGGTTCTGAATGTCCCCATCCACTACCCAATCGCTCGAAGGCGTCTGGGGGGCAAGGGTGGCCTGCATCGAGCAACTGGCGCAACTGGTGTCCTCCAGGATCTTCACTTTGCATTTCGGACTCTGCGGCGCCGCCCGCTATTTACTAGTGTAGCACTACTCACTTTGGCACTTGGCATCGGTGGATCGACAGCGGTGTTCAGTGTGGTGGACGGTGTGCTGCTGCGCGACATGCCCTATCGCGACGCCGATCGTGTCGTGAGTCTGTGGTCAGCCAGTCGAAGCCAGCGAGGCCAGACCAGGCTCTGGGATCAAATGCCCTTCGACTACCAGCAGTTCCTCGCCTTACGAGCAGGGGCAACATTACTCGAGGATGTGAGCGTATATGCAGCGTGGGGCAGCTCCGCACTTACGGGAGCTGGTGAACCGAAGCAATTGAGTGTTGGGCATGTCAGCGCCAGTCTGTTCGCGATGCTCGGAGTGAACCCGGCGCTTGGGAGGGGATTCCTGGCGGAAGAAGAAGGGTTCGGCGAATCGCCTGCGAGCCGAGTGGTGGTGTTGGGCCACGAAATCTGGCTGCGGCAATTCGGTGGAGATGCAGGCATTCTCGGGACCACGATTATGCTCGACTTCGAACCCTACGAGGTTGTCGGCATCTTGCCACCGGGGTTTAGGCTCGAGAGCAAATACCTCACCGATTGGGAACGTCTCGATGAAGGCCTACGCGACGTTTGGGTACCCATCGGGCAGGCGGGATCGAGACTCGAGACTCGCGGCACGAGGTTCGACGTGTTTGGGCGCGCACGGATGGGAGCCAGCCTGGCAGAGATCATTGCCGAGGCGCAGAACATACTGTCTTTAAGTGGGGAAGGCTCGGATCACGAGGTCCGTGCTGCAATCGTGAAGGACGTGGTGACTGCCGGGTATGGAACGCCGCTCTGGCTCGCGTTCGGCGCTTCTGGGCTCCTTTTGGCCATTGCCTGTGCGAACATCGCCTGCCTTCTGATAGGCGAAGCGATGGACCGCCGCCGTGAGATCGCGACGCGGGCGGCGTTGGGAGCCGGTTTGGGCAGGATCACTCGCCATCTCCTGGCGGAAAGTGTGCTGCTAGGATTCGTTGGTGCGGCGCTGGGAGCCCTCGTCGCTGAAGCAGGATTGCGGGTGGTGATCAGCCTGGGTCCCGCGTTACCGCGGCTCGAGGAAGTGAGCATGAGCTGGAGAGTGTTGGTGTTTGCGGCATTCGCGGGAGTCGGCACTGGTGTCGTATTCGGTATTGCACCAGTCTGGCTGGTTGCCCGACAGTCGCTGAACAACACGATGGTTGGTGGGCAGCGCGGCACGACCAGAGCTGCGCGGTCTTTCCAAGGGAAAGTCGTGGCTCTGCAAATTGCGCTTTCAGCGGTGTTGCTCGTGGTGAGCGGGTTGTTCGGGCGCTCGTTCTTGAAGCTCACAGAGGTGAACCCGGGATTTGAAACTGCCGATCTGGCGGTCCTTCGCATCAATGCTCCAGGCAGCAGGTACGAATCAGACATTGACGCGACAAACCTCTTTCTCGAAACAACGCGCCAGTTGGAGGCCCTCCCCGGCGTGAGGTCGGTGAGTGGTTCTCAAGGGCTACCCTTCCCAGGCTACTCCCACCTGAACAGCGCACGGGTTGTGGCCTTGGGAGAAGACGGGTGGTTTATCGCCAGACGCCGGTCGATTTTACCCGACTATCACGAGACCATGGGAATCCCACTGGTTGCCGGGCGGTTTCTCTCGGACGGCATTGACACAGATCAGCCGAGGGAGATGGTGATTAGCCAATCTTTGGCAGAATCCAGATGGCCGTCACAATCGCCCATTGGGGAGTTGGTGTCGTTCTGGCTCGAGGACTGGACCGTAGTAGGCGTCGTGGCAGACGTGAAGCACACGTCACTTCGCACGGTAGGGGAGCCGACGTTTTACGTCCCCCTCAGGCAGACGCCACAAAGAGATCTAGCTATCGTCGTACGAACTGAACGCGATGTGACATCGATGCTCCCGCAACTGCGCGAAACAGTCTGGTCAGTGGATGCGGATCTGCCGATCGAAGCAGTGAGCACGATGAATGAGCTCGTTGCCGAGTCTGCCTCTACCGAACGTTACAGGACCGCCATGCTGATGGGGTTTGCGGCGCTCGCGACCTTGATTGCAGGGGCGGGGGTGTTTGGGGTGACAGCAAATATGGTCGCGCATCGGTCGCGAGAGATTGGCATTCGCGCTGCCCTCGGCGCTCAACGTACTGATATCCATGGCATGGTCATACGCAACGGGCTGAGTTACGCACTTGTTGGTTCATGCATTGGTCTGTTGGTTGCAATCTGGGCGAGCCGGTTGATATCGGCCTATCTCTTCGGCGTTGAGCGGTGGGACCCATTTACCTATGCGACCGTGTGTGGCTTGCTGATCTTCGTCGCCACCCTTGCCAGCTACTTGCCGGCACGTAGGGCGGCCGAGATAGACCCACTTTCGGCTTTGAGGTCAGAGTAAAGCGGAGCGTTGACTCTGTAGCACTCGTCTCCCTTCATCGTACAACAAACACCCGTTGAAACAGTCGGTGTCGTTTTTGCGTATAAGTCGGCAAACACGACTCAGTCCTAATGTGCGACGTCGGAAAGAGAGCCGATCATGACGAAACGACATGGTTTCCTCGGTGAATTCGAGCAGATGCTGCTCCTCGCCATCCTCCAACTCGGTACCGAGGCATACGGACCGGACGTCGCCAGGGAGTTGGAATCGAAGGCCGGCCGCCGCGTTTCCCGCGGGACGCTCTACTCCGGCATGGAGCGCCTCCAGAAGAAAGGCCTCCTCAGGTGGGAGATCGAAGCGGTCACCTCCGAACGCGGCGGGATACCCAAACGTAGGTTCGACGTGACGGCTGACGGTTTGGATGCGCTACGTACCTCCCAGCGGGCTTTGACGAATCTCAGAGCGGGACTCGAGGAGCTTCTCGGATGAGCGGCGCTCGTTCCTCGGGATTGTTGCATGCGCTCCTTTTGATGGTGCTCCCCGATACCGACGTTGGACGTAGTGTCGCCGCAGATCTGCTGGAGGAGTATCAACGCAGGGCAGATGCCAGCAAACATGTAGCGGCAAGGCTCTGGTACATGCGTGAGGCACTGGCAGTCGTGGGTCACTCAGTTTCGGATCGATTGGTAGGTGTGCAAGGGCCCGGGGGCAACGGTCCGACCAGAGGAGACGGAGGGATCGGCAGACTCTGGGGGGACGTGAACATCGTTCTCAGAACTTTGGCGCGCGCACCGGGATTCGCGGCCGTGTCCGTATTCACGCTCGCGGTCGGCATAGGAGCGAACACTGCCATCTTCAGCCTTGCCAACGGAGTGTTGCTGAAACCATTGCCCTACGAGGAGCCGGAGCGCCTCGTGGGAGTCTGGAACACAGCACCCGGCATGAATATGGAGTTGGTGGTTCAATCACCGGCCGTGCACTTCACATATGTCGACGAAGCGCGTGTGTTCGAGAATGTCGGGCTCTGGAACGTGGGTACAGTTGCCGTGACCGGCGCCGACGAAGCCACACAGGAGTCTGCGATATGGGTAACCGAAGGGGTGTTTGCAGCGCTTAGGGTCCAGCCGGCATTCGGACGAAGGTTCTCCCACGAGGATAACTCACCAGAGGCAGCTCCGACGGTCATCTTGGACTGGGGTTATTGGCAGACGCGATTTGGCGGCGATCCCGCAGTGGTTGGACAGACGATCAGAGTGGATGGCGTCGTCAGAGAGATCATTGGCGTGATGCCCAAGGGCTTCAGAGTACGTGACGCATGGGCGTCCGTATTCCTACCCTATCAATTCGACCGGTCCGAGATCTCGGTGGGCAACTTTTCGTTCCAGTCGGTGGGCAGGCTAAAGCCGGGAGTGCCGATCGATCTCGCAACGGCGGAATTGGCACCGCTCGTCTTCGCTGCGGTGGATAAGTTCCCCGGCGGAATATCACTGG
>CAYTDU010000504.1:0-4501 GCA_964436395.1 uncultured Gemmatimonadaceae bacterium
TACATACCCCGCTTCCACCTGTTTCCGGCCGACCTTGAGACAATCCTCCAATGTTCCAGGCCCACCCGGCGTTACCCTCCTGTGAATCGAGAAGATGGTCCCGATGGATACGTTTACATCGATATTCGACGAACCGTCCAAAGGATCGTGGAGCAAGACGTACTTGCCAGGATTGAGTCCAGCAGGGATCGGAACCGGGTCAGGGTCTTCCTCAGACGCCATCACGCACAGCAGGCCAGTCCACCTCAGCATCTGATGCATGGTGTCGTTCGCAAGTACGTCGAGCTTCTGCTGTTGTTCGCCAGAAGGATTGCTCTCACCTGCCGCTCCGATGATGTCCACGAGCCCGGCGCGGCGCACGTACCCTGATATGACTTTGCCAGCTAGGGCAATGTCAACGAGCAAGCTGGTAAGTTCACCCGTTGCGTGCGGGTGTTCCCTTTCTTGCTCGAGGATGAAGCGCTCGATCGTAACCACGGATGTATCAACCACAGGAGTCTCTCCGATAGACTCATTGTTTCACCTTGCACTGACTCAAAATAGCTCCCATTGGACCGGATCGTTACCGTTCCCCCGATATCGGTACGGAATACGGCAACTGCGGCACTCTCCAGCCGCCTCAACACCTCTGGTGCCGGATGCCCAAAGCGGTTGCGACCGACGCTGATCACGGCCATTCGCGGTCTAACGGCATCGAGCCACGACTCGTCGGTAGACCCTGCCGAGCCATGGTGCGCAACCTTCAACAGGTCGGCTTCACCAACGATCTCCTGCAATATGGACTCCGCAGGCCTACCAATGTCACCGGTCAGCAGCACTTTGAAGCAGCGATAGGTAACGCGCAATACAACGGAGTTTTCGTTCGGAGAGACTTCGCGCGATATCCAATCCCTGGAAGGGTGCAGCACTTCGAAGCGCACCGAGTCAACAACGAATGAGTCGCCTGCCCTGGCTGCTCGCCACTCCGAACCAGCCATGTCGAGTGAGCGGAGGTAGTCGAGATAGAGGTCGGTTCCGATCGGCTGCCCCGGATCGAGCACCAGGCGTGGTTCCAGTTCCTGCACAACAGCGGGAATGCCGCCCAGATGATCCGAATCCCCGTGTGTCACTACCACTGTCGAGAGCCGCGTAACTCCGTTACGGCGAAGGAATGGTAAAACCACTGCCCGACCTGCGTCGAAACCTACGGTGCGCGGGCCTCCGTCAACTACCACCCACTCGCCGCGCGGGGTGCGAATGGCAATCGCGTCTCCCTGGCCCACCGATAGGAAGTAGAACAGAAGGTCGTCAGACCTGTCCGGGTGCGTCGTGAATGCTAGTGCAACCGCGGCCCAGCAAGCGAGCGCTGAGACACCCAAGATCCTGCGACGGACCAATACCCACTTGGGCTTGCTCGAGTGGAGCCAAGCGGCGAAGCAACACAGCGCAAACCATGGCAACGCGAATTGTACGCCTGGTGTTCCAACGACATTACCCCCCGGCAATCGGGCTCCCAACATCGCAACTCGCTCCAGCACTGCAAACACGAAGCCTGTGCCGCCCGCCACGATGTCACCTACAAAAAGACTCAGAAACAACCCAGGCACCGCGACACCTGCGAGCGGTACCGCAGCCAGGTTGGCAAGGATCCCTATGGGAGCAACGCTGCCGAATGCAAAAGCGGTGATCGGCGCGGTGGCGATAGTCGCACCCAACGATGCGCCGAGCAGGCGAAACTTCCCCAAAGCTTCGATTCCCGAACGCGTGCCCCAAACCGCCGCTGCAGACAACCACGCTCCGGCAGACGATGCCGCCGTGGGATCGATTGTCATCACTACCAGGAGAGCAACAGCCAGAACTGCTCCCGGAGGCGGGTGTCGCTGCCTGACCTTTGCCGCCCCGACGATCGACAGAAAGCATGCGGCGCGGGTAGCAGGTGCGGGAAATCCCAGCGACGCTACATAGAGCCAAACTATGCCGACGCCCCAGGCCCATGCTCTACGGCGTGCGCCGACGATTCGGGCGAGCAACACACACCAACCGCCAAGCACCCCGACGTGAAGCCCGGAAATTGCCAGGAGGTGAGCGAGCCCGGAACGTGCAAATCCTTCCCGGATACTCTTGTCAATATCCTCGCGGCGACCCAGCACCACCGCCTCGACCAGGCCCGCGCGTGAGCCGTACAGCGTTCGTATGCGCGATGCGATCTTGTCTCTGACCAAGAAAAGCGGCGACCTGGACCCTTTCAACACTCTCAGGTGACCGGCCTTGAGCATACCCCGCCCACGGTATTCACCTACCACTAGTGCCCTTGAACCGCCCTGAACTCGCGCCGCGGAATCTACTCGGAGCCTAATGGTCCCAGTACAGCCTCGAGCCGAGTGTAGCACTGATGCACGAGTGACACCGGAGCTTCCGGGCGTGTCGTGGATACGAATGAGCGCGGAAGTCGGGCCCGGTTTCCACACCACTCTGCACTCATGGGCATCTCCCGCCCCCACGACCCAAGCGGTGGCAAACCCCAATGTGAGGCCCAGCGAAAGGAAACCGCGCCAGCGCCAATTGAGACACAGTGCAGCCGACACCCCCAGGAGTACCAACACCGGCATCAGAGGCAGAGCGAAAAGCAGACCGGACCAAAGGCCCGCTCCGAACGATATCGTTAGCTGCACCACCGGCGGCACCGAAGCCTCACCATCTTTCAGTTGCCGGCGGTAGGCTGTGTGTCGTCAGCGCATACCGGATGAGACTAGGTGACCGGCGCTCCCGTGAAGGTCGCTCCAGTTGTGCCGGTGAGACGAACCTCGAGGTACCTACCCAGCCATTCCTCCGGACCTTCGACCAACACCACCCTGTGCGTGCGAGTCCGACTCTGCAGCAGTCCTCCGCGTCGCGCTTTCCCTTCCACGAGGACTTCCGTCGTATCTCCGACCAGGGCCAGGTTCTTCTTTGCGGATATGGACCTGACTGTCTCGATAGTCCGTTCGAGCCGCTGCCGTTTGATCTCATCCGGAACGTGACTGGGGAGACGCAACGCGGCCGTGCCCTCGCGCGTCGAGTACTTGAAGGTAAAGGCGTCGTCGAATTGGACCTCTTCCAAAAGACCAACCGTCTCTTCAAAGTCTTCGTCGCTCTCACCAGGGAAGCCGACAATGACATCTGTTGTGATGGCGATCTCAGGAACTGCATCTCGCAATCGCGTTACACATTCTATGAAGGCTTCTCGATCGTATCGACGTCCCATTCGCTTGAGGATGCGTGAAGATCCGCTCTGGACGGGCAGGTGAACGTGCTCGCACACCTCAGGTACATCAGCGACCGCATGGATTACCCGGTCTGTGAAGTCGTTCGGGTAGGGACTGGTGAAGCGAACGCGCCGTATACCATCGACTCTTCCAACCGCACGCAACAGATCTGCAAAGTCGTTGTTCCCCTCGCGGTAGCTGTTCACCGTCTGGCCCAACAGCGTTACTTCCGTGACGCCCCGAGTAGCGACGGCCTCAACTTCGGCAACTACATCCGGAAGTTTACGACTTCTCTCTCTGCCTCTCGTCATCGGAACTATGCAGAACGTGCACCTATAATCGCAGCCACGTTGGACCGTCACAAACGCCCTGATGGAGTCGTCCCGCCACTGGGCGATTCCTTCATAGTGCTCCCAGTCGTTGAATTTGGTATCAACCAGGCGTTCGCCCTGTTCTCCACCCGCGATGAGGTCCGGCAACAACCTGTAGCAGTCGGGCCCTATTACGAGATCGACGTGCTGCTCGGCATCAAGAAGCCTCTCACCCAACCGCTGAGCCATGCATCCCAACACCCCAACGACGACCCCAGGTCGTTTGTACCGTTTCAGCTCTCCCAAACGACCAAGAACTCGCTGCTCGGCGTTTTCTCGTACGGCGCATGTGTTGACGAGTATCAAGTCCGCTGCCGCAGGGTCTTCCGTTCGCCGATAGTCACGGTCTCCCAACAATCCCAAAACCGTTTCCGTGTCGGCGACGTTCATCTGGCAGCCATAGGTCTCGATATAGACGTTCTTCATTTCAGTCGATCTTGGGCTTCGCGTGAAGCGTGCCGTCTCGATATCGAAGTACGGCGTCATATCGGGCTGGTAGTACTGTATCTGAAGAGGAAAACACCGTCAGATAATCCTCGGTCAGCCCTTCAAGGCGCCCGTGGGAGCGGCGCAGGAGCACCACATCTGCGAGGCTGCCGTCTCGAGCGGCAACGATTGCGGCTTTCTTTGCCGCGACCATAGTTCTCAGTTCAGCCGACCTCTGTTTGGTAACCTCAGGCCGCACTGCATTACCCAACTTTGCGGCAGGTGTTACCGGGCGTGGCGAATAAGGAAAGACGTGAATATATGTGAACGGTAGACCCTCAACCAGCGACCTGGTTGCAGCAAAGTCTGCGTCGGTTTCACCAGGAAAACCCACGATGATATCGGCACCTAAGCCCAGAAACTGCTTGCGCGCCGCGAGCCTCTCCAACCGCTCGCGGTACTCATCCGGCGTATACCAGA
>CAYTDU010000505.1:0-2316 GCA_964436395.1 uncultured Gemmatimonadaceae bacterium
GAGCGCGTAAGTGCCAGCGACAGCCTCGGGTCCGGTCAAGCCACCACAGGCAATTCCGATCGAAACAGAGACGAGTGTGACGCAAAGTGAGGTACGACTCACGTTTGATCCCTCCGAAAATGGGGCCGAGACCCGCCGCCACTTTTCGATCCAAACCGGAATAGCACCATACCTAGCGGCAGTCAAGCAGCGGTCAATTCGGGGCAAGCGAGAGTCAATTGGCCCTGCCGAAGGCGTCAGTTCGGTTGGAAACGCCAAACTTCACTGCCTCATTCTCGAAACTCACACTTGGCAGGGCGCGGGTTATGTCCTATGCTAGGGCGTTACGCAGGGTCAATCGGAGTATGGTGTGATTTGAGCCAAAGGCTTCTGCCATGACCGATAAGAGAGTGTCGCGCAGGTTCATCCGTCACCCCACCGACATTCCAGTTCAATGGAAAATCGGTGAGACCGTGCCACCCGGCGGTGAGCATCTTCGGAATATTTCCGAGGGTGGACTTGCGTTTGAATCCTCTCATGACATCCAAGCGGGCGCGAGCATCGAAATAAGCATTCCGGCTGTGCGGCCGGGGGTTTCCATAAGGGGAGAAGTCGTTTACTGCCGTCCGGTTGGAGATAGTCGTTTTGAGATTGGCGTTCGCTTCACCGATGAAGGCCAGCATTTCAAGATGCGGATGGTCGAGCAAGTCTGTCACATCGAGCATTACAAGAAGGAAGTGCTCGAAGACGAAGGCCGCACGCTCACGAGCGAACAAGCGGCCATGGAGTGGATCAGAAGCTTCGCCAAGGATTTCCCGCGCTAGGGTTGAGAAGAGTGCAGAATGCAGAGTGCAGAGTGCAGAATACGACTACCTTCCTCAACCGCATTTTTGCTTTTCGGATTGACAGAACCAACCTAGCGTTTTCTTCGTAGGGCTCAGCAGAAACACGGCAAGTCGAAGGCAGCCGCTGCCACAGGGTTTTGCTCCGTCTCATGGACTTTGAGCAGATAGGTACCGATGAATAGGTGGGAATTGACGAGTTTGATCGGGTTGGCACTGTTCCCCCTCGTTTGTATTTCATGTTCGACCGATCCAGACGATTCCCCTATTGAGGTCAGCTACATGGAGGGCCTCACCGGCTTTGAGGCTCAACTCGACTCGTTGCGGGTGGAGTTGCACACGCCGGGCTTTGGTGCCGCAATAGTGCAGGACGAGCAGATAGTGTGGTCGAGGGGTTTTGGCTACGCCGACGTAGATGAAGATCGATCCGCAACGGCAACTACGTCGTTTCACTTGGCGTCACTCACCAAGACCTTCGCTGCAACCATCGTGATGCAATTGGTTGAGCAAGGCCTGGTAGACCTGGACGATCCCGCCAGCGACTACGGTGTGAATCTCAGCGCAAACGGTACGATTCTGGTCCGTCACATAATGAACCACACCTCGGAGGGTGTTCCCGGTACCAACTACCACTATAGCGGAAGCCGTTTCGGAGAACTCGACAGGGTAATTCTCAGCGCGACCGGCAACAGTTTTGGCCGGCTCCTGGTAGACGAGATTCTCCAACCGCTCCAGCTGAACAACACGGCTCCCAACGTCCTCAGCACAGATTTCGAGTTGGCGGGGATCAACCGCGCCTCGTTCATGGCGAACATGGCAGCGCCATATGAGTGGCAGGGAAGACAAGTCGTCCGGTCCAGCTACCCGTCGTATTTCGGGACCGCCGCCGGACTCATTGCTTCAGCCGAGGACATGGCGAAGTACTCCATCGCAATCGACAGAAGACTGTTCTTACAGGCGGCAACTTGGGATTCGGTATTCACACCAGCTAGAAACCCGAGTGGCGAAGTGCTGCCCTATGCCCTAGGCTGGTTCATCCACGAGCATCAGGGCGTAGAGCTTCAGTGGCACTATGGGCATTGGGATGCGAACTCTTCTCTGATCGTCCGCGTGCCGGTGCGGGGCCTCGCTTTCATTGTCCTGGCCAACACCAGCATGCTGAGCTGGGCATACGGTCTTGGCGGTGACAGCAACATACTGCGGTCGGATGTGGCGAGGCTCTTCATCGAGTCGTTCGTGACAGGGAGTGAGCCGTTGCCTAGAAACTGACGGTTGCAAAGCAGGGTGGCATAGCTCTTTGCTTTCTGGAGCCGGCGTTCGCCAGCGTCGGTTCTCGCCCTGCCGCAGCTTTGTTGTCTTGCAGACAGCCGCAGTGGCGGTATGCCTCTGGCAGTTGCGATATTTCATGGAGTAGCCAACTGGAGAGCACCATGACCGACAAAAAGAAACAGCCGGAGAACGACGAAGTTGGTGACGAGCAGTTGGAAGATGTGGC
>CAYTDU010000505.1:2416-4499 GCA_964436395.1 uncultured Gemmatimonadaceae bacterium
AAAAGAAACAGCCGGAGAACGACGAAGTTGGTGACGAGCAGTTGGAAGATGTGGCGGGCGGGATCACCGCGGCGCAGTCTCCAATCCCCATACCTTATCCGAACTTGGGAAGTGACATCGACGGCGCAACGAAAAAGGTGAAGGTTGATGGTAAACCCGCAGAAACGAAGGGTTAGGTTTCATAGCCGAGTCAACTCGTTTGCACCTGTTTGGCGTTCGTAACCTGGCGCAGGAACTTCAACGTGCCGGGAGTGGATGCAACCCACCTCCCTCAGTATCTCAACGCCTGATTGGTTTCTTCAAGGAGAACACAATGCGCCGGGTTTTTGTCGCAGCCTCAGCCACAGCCGTCTTGGCCGCCTGTCAGCCGGCACCATCTGAACTAACCGAAGACGTAAAGGCCGAGATTGCGGCTGAAGTAAACGCCATCCACGAGGAGTTTTGGGACGCCTGGAGAGAGACAGACTTCGATAGAGGTATGTCGTACTACGTTGATTCTCCGGAATTCACGTTTGCGTTTCAAGGTCAGATGATCAGCGGCTATTCCGCGTTTCGAAACTTTCTCGAGCAAGCATTCGCCAACGTTGCGAGCCAGACGGTATCGTTCAACGAAACGCGGACCGCGGTGCTGGCTCCTGATGTCGTAAGCATCACGGCGCAGGGCGCTTACTCTGCGACAAGCACCGACGGCGTAATCGGACCAGAGAGCAACTTCGCATTCACCACGCTCTGGGTGCGGCGGGGCGGTGAGTGGAAGGTGCAACTCGTGTCCAATTCCGAACCCACCGTATGGAGTGAGACAAGATGACCATCGAAAAGCCAGTCACGAGCGCCCTACTAGTTGCCATCGGCTTGACGCTCGGCGGCTGGTTTGTCGGCCACGGGTTCATGCGTGGCCGAATGGCCGACCGGTTCGTGACCGTGAAAGGCGTGTCGGAACGCGAGGTCGAGGCAGACGTGGCGCTGTGGCCCATACGGTTCATTGCGACAGCCGACCAGCTTCCCCGCGCCCAGGCAGAGATCGCACGCAGCGTGGCTCAGGTGTACGCCTTCCTGGGTAGAAACGGGATCGACACCGCCGCCGTGGAGCTGCAAGGACTCGAGGTGACCGATGCCCTGGCCAATACATTCCGCGACGGCCCCGTGGCCAGCAGATACGTGATCACGCAGACGGCGATGGTGCGTTCGGATTCGCCGGCACTCGTGCTGTCGGCCAGCCAGAAGATGGGCGAGCTGGTTGAGGCGGGCGTGGTTTTGTCATCACAGTCGGGTTACGGCGGCTACGGAGCCAACGTGCCGACATTTCTGTTCACTCGGCTGAATGACCTCAAGCCCGACATGATCGCCGAGGCCACCGCGAACGCCCGCGCCGCGGCCGAGCAGTTTGCCTCGGATTCGCGCAGCGACCTGGGTGGCATAAGACGAGCGAACCAGGGGGTGTTCGTGATATTGCCGCGCGATCAGGCGCGTGGCGCCATGGAAGACAGTCAGTTGTTCAAGGTCGTGCGCGTGGTATCGACGGTGGAGTACTTCCTCAACGAATAAGGGGCGGGGCGGAGGATCGGTTCCTGGAGAATCTCAACCGTCAAACGCCAGTCGGGAAATCCTGAGCGTGCTCCGTCAGACCATTCACAATTGCGCCTGCCAGCGCAGCCACATCAGCTTCTCTGGCTGAAAACCTTGCCATCTTTTTCTCCTTTGTGGTTCGTTGATTTCGTGACTCTTTTGCGTCGCCGCCACTCGACCTTCAAGCGAGGCGGCACTCGAATACAGACGGAGTGTGTTGAAGTGCCGGCGGGCGGTTCGCGAGCACGACTCGCAGGAGCAACGCATCGAACCCTGGATTGAGGCCTACTCGCGGCTGATTCGTGAGTTGGAGCGATCGATCGGAAGCTTCGAGCGAGCGATTTGAAGCTTCGAATCGTGGATTTTGAACTTCGAATTCCAAAACTCTAACCTTCGAATCGTGAATTTGCAGTTTAGAATCGACGGTTCTCAGTTTGGAATCGAGGATTTTAGGCTTCGAATTGACGGTTTGCAGCTTCGAATCGACGATTTGAAAGTCCGAATTCCAAAAATCGAA
>CAYTDU010000506.1:0-4496 GCA_964436395.1 uncultured Gemmatimonadaceae bacterium
CTACAGTGGGCGACTGGCAATAGTGGCGTTAGCGCTGGTGCTGGTTGCTGCAACGGCCACCATCCTTACGGGTCTGCGAGTACTCAAACTCGAACGCGCACTGCAGCAGATTAGTGGAAAGATCGAGGGTTTGGTTCTCCAATTCATTACCGGCGTGTCGAAGTTGCGAGTAGCTGGAGCCGAAGCTCGGGCATTCGAGGTCTGGGCGAGAGATTTTGCAGAACAGAAACGAGTTGCGTTCAAGGTAGGTTCGATACAAAACGGGCTCCAGGTATTCAACAGCGTTTTCCCCGTAGTCGCATCGATGAGCATCTTCGGAGTACTCGTGATGGCCCTTTCGAGCCCGACGGACGCAGGCGGCAGTGCGATCACGACCGGATCTTTCCTAGCTTTCAACGCGGCGTTCGGGCAGTTCCTCTCTTCCAGCCTGCAAATGAGTTCCGTGGTGGTTTCGTTGTTGATGATCGTGCCGCTCTACGAACGGGCAAAGCCGATTCTGGAAAGCAGCCCGGAGGTAGATCGGACACGAGCCGATCCTGGCGAGTTGAGAGGGGAGATTGAGTTGAGCCACGTATCGTTCCGGTACGACGAGTCCGGCCCAACGATCCTCGACGACGTATCGATCGAAGCGCGCCAGGGCGAGTTCATAGCGATAGTCGGACCTTCTGGAGCCGGCAAGTCGACCCTACTGCGCCTGCTGCTTGGTTTCGAGACGCCTGAATCCGGGTCGGTATACTACGATCATCAAGATTTAGCCACGATGGACGTGCAGTCCGTAAGAAAACAGACAGGCGTGGTGCTGCAAAATGCCCAGGTGCTGCCAGGCAGCATATTCGACAATATCGTCGGTTCCTCGCGCTTCACAATCGATGATGCCACAGAGGCAGCGAAGATGGCTGGGTTGGATCGCGACATACAACAAATGCCCATGGGCATGCACACCTTCATCATGGAAGGTGGCGGCACGCTCTCAGGCGGTCAGCGCCAACGCCTGCTCATCGCGCGCGCGGTTGTTTCGAGACCTCGGATCCTCATGTTCGACGAAGCCACGAGTGCACTCGATAACCGCACACAGGCTCACGTCAGCGATAGCCTCGAAAACCTTCAGGCGACTCGAATAGTCATCGCCCATCGGCTGAGCACTATAGTGAATGCCGATCGGATCTACGTAATGGATCGCGGCAAGGTGGTCGAGCAAGGCACATACCGGAGCCTGCTCGAACAAGGGGGCCTGTTTGCAGACCTGGCCAAGCGACAAATCGCCTGAGCCGACGCACCACTCCTCGAATCATCAATCACTGCAACAACTCGGCTTGCACCACCAATCTCAGTTGGATCCATCAACACGCTCTATGACCATCCTCCCGTCCGCGACCGCTGCACCCTCACCGCAGCCGTAGAGGATCAGCGGGTTGATGTCGAACTCCTGAATCTCGGGATGTTCACACATCAGTTGCGCGAGGCGCAGAATGCATTCTTCGGCGGCGCGGACGTCCGATGGCGGTGCCCCTCGAATTCCCTCAAGTAACCTGTACCCACGAATCTGGCGAATCATGCGCGTGGCTGACGCGCGCCACATCGGAGCCAACCTGAAGTTGACGTCTTTCCAGACCTCGACCATGCGGCCGCCGAGTCCAAACATGATCATTGGACCGAACTTGTCGTCGCGGCTGCCACCAATGATCACTTCCACTCCCTCGCCAGCCATTTCCTCCATCAATACGCCATCGATCTTGGCTTCGGGAATGTGCTGCAGAACCTGTTCTGAGATTCGTAGGTAGGCCTCACTTGCCCCCGCAGCGCTGTCCACGCCGAGTACGACCCCACCTACATCCGACTTGTGGATTACGTCTTGACTCATGACTTTCATCGCCACTGGCCGCCCGAACTTCGATTCGAAGAGTTCCACCGCTTCATCTGGTGACCGTGCGAGCAAGTTCCGCAGCACCGGAAGCCCGTAGGCCTCAAAGATGGCGTGAGACTCGTGCTGGCTGAGCAATCTTCTGGGCGCTTCCGCTAGATGCTCCTTTATCACCGATTGGACCTTGCCGCGATCGACTTCGAAAGTCGGCACTTCCTTACCCGACTTCAACTCGATCACTTCTCTATACCATGGCATGTGAGCAAGAGCCCGCACCGCATTCTCCGGGAACGGGAAGTGGGGCAGCCCGTTGCGATGCAACACTTTGATACCCTCGGTGAAGTCGCTCACCCCGAGAAAACAGAAGAAGGTGGTCTTGTTGGATGCCCGGGCTACCCCGGCGGTAGCCTCGCCAATCGCTGCGTCGGCACCGGGATTCACTGGCGTGAGAATCACGATCGCTCCATCCACATTTTCATCGTCGAGCACGACTTTCAACGTCTGTTTGAAAAGCTCCTCGTCTGCGTCACCAGTGAGATCGCATGGGTTGCCGGTGGATGCGTGCTCAGGAAGGAAGCTCGCGAGTCGTGAAATCGTATCGGTCGTGAACTCGGCAATTTTCAAGCCCGCACTCACCAGAGCGTCAGTGGCGATTATGCCCGGCCCACCTGAATTGGTGACAACGGCAATACGCGGTCCGGTTAGTAGCGGCTGCGACTCGAATCCCGTCGCATAATCGAACATCTCGTCTATAGTCTCGACGCGGTGGATTCCACTTTGGCCGAGAATCGCAGTGTAGGCCGCATCCGATCCGGCCAAGCTGCCAGTATGACTGCGCGCCGCCCGTGCGCCTTGCGGAGATCGACCGCTCTTCAATGCGAAGATGGGCTTACATCGATTTATCGTTAACTCTCTAGCCACTTCTATGAACTGGCGACCATAGCTCAACTCCTCGATGTACATCAAAATGACTTCTGTCTTCGGGTCATCCCCAAGGTACCGTAGGAGATCGAGTTCGTTCACGTCTGCCTTGTTACCGATGCTCATGAACTTGGAGAACCCGAGTCCGCGGGATCGCGCTGCATCGAGAATCGACAGGCATAGAGCACCGGATTGGCTGATGAAGGCAATGCGTCCTTCCTGAGGCATGGGCCGTTCGGCGAACATCCCGTGCATTCGCACATCTGGATCCGTATTGATGATCCCAACGCAATTGGGTCCCACGAGCGGTACGCCAGCACCCTGCGCTACCCCTCGTAATTCTTCCTCGTAGATCGCACCTTGCGATCCAGCTTCCTTGAAGCCACCGGATAGGACCAGCAGCGAACGGACATTGCCAGCCTCCACACCCTGTCGAGCTACCTCTGGTACTCGTGCGGCAGGCACAAGTAGGATTGCCAGGTCCACCGGTTCCGGCAACTCGGCCAGGTTCGGCACCGCCGGTACCGTCTCGATGTAGCGGCGGTTTGGATTCACGGGATACAATACTCCGCTGAAGCCCGAATTACGGAGATTGGTGTAGAGGTTGTGTCCGAAGCTACCCCGTGTGGCCGACGCTCCCACCACAGCAATCGATTGGGGAGCTAGTAACGGAGTAACGTCTGCGTATGTTCTCTTTGTCATTCGATCACCTTCGCCAATCCGTCCGATCGCGGCAAGTAGGGAAAACCGAATATGGCCGACCCTATCCACTGGTCCGTTTGATAAGGTGTACAGCAGACGACGGGAACGTTACATACACTCGGCTGCCAATGTGGAGGCCCAACTCCCGAATCCGTGTACGACTCACCACCGCAACAACTAGTGGACCACAGTCCAGTTCGATCCGATAGTGCGTCTCTGCAGGGACCATTCTCGTTACACGCCCGGAGACCGAGTTGAACGACCCGCCAGTTTCGACCTCGTGCGCACCCTGGATATGAATCGTATCGGAGCGTATCGCTACGTACACATCGTCACCCACCTCGCACTTCGTGTTGGTGTCGACGACCAACTCACGACAATCCACCGTTGCGGTTCCATTGTTCATTTCCGTTACGCGGCCTGGCAGAAGTGTCTCGACGCCCACGAAGCGGGCTACCTCAACCGTTTCGGGGTAGGTGAAGATCTTTTCGGTGGATCCAACCTGCGCCAAGCAACCATTGACGAGCACCGCTATGCGGTCACCAAGGGCAACGGCTTCGCCTCGATCGTGAGTAGCGAATACAGCAGTGACTCCACTATCAGCAAGCACCGCCTGGAATTCCTGTAGCTGCGTCTGTCGAGTGGGCGCGTCGAGTGCAGCGAAGGGCTCGTCGAGGCACACAATTTCCGGGTTGAGGGCCATTGCGCGCGCAAGGCTGGTTCGCTGTGCCTCTCCGCCTGAGAGTTTTGATGCCGGCCTCTCGGCAAGATGCGCTATCTGAAGTCGATCCAACCACACTTCAACGCGCTCTTCAATGTCGGTTTTTTTCAGGCCGCGGAAACGAAGACCCAACGCGACATTTCGGCGCACGCTCATTCTACAAAGCAAAGGTTCCTGCATGACCGCGGCCATCCTGCGTCTTTGTTCCAAGAGTTGACGGACATTGGAATAGTCTATTTGCTCCCCCCCGAAGATCACGCGGCCGCGCCGAGGTTGTATCAACAACCCCAA
>CAYTDU010000507.1:0-4493 GCA_964436395.1 uncultured Gemmatimonadaceae bacterium
GCAGCCCACCGAGATCATTGCGCCCGTGACGGGGACGTTCGAGGAGAACTACCTCGAGGTCGGCGAAATGGCGGTGCCGGGGGCTGCGGTGGTCCGCGTGGTCTCGACCGATCGCGTCAAGATCGTTGCAGGCATACCCGAACGTCATGCGCGCACCGTTGTGGTGGGAGACGAAGCCCTAGTGACGCTCGACATTTTCCCGGATCAAGAGTTCCTGGGGACAGTGAGTTTCGCGGGAGCCAGTGTTGATCCGAGAAGCAGGACTTTCCGCATCGAGGTCGTTCTCCGAAACCCAGACGGGATGCTGAAACCCGCAATGGTCGCAAATCTGGAGGTCGAGAGGGAACACCTCGAAGACGTGATATCGGTCCCGCAGCAAGTTGTAATGCGCTCGGCGGAGGGTTACAAGGTTTTTTTGGCGGAATCGGATGGAGGCGGATATTTCGCTCGAGCTCAGACAGTTGAGTTGGGCGCAGTGTCCGGTGATGAAGTGGTGATCCTAAGTGGACTTGAAGGAGGCGAGCTGCTCATCACCGTGGGCCACCAACTCGTCGATGACGGCAGTCCGGTCAGAATCGTGAACAACGAACAATCCGGGCAGGCTGAAGAGGAGAATTGAGATGGCGAGGCGTCAGGGACAAGGGGTTTTCAAAGAATTCAAGCTAACGTCGCTCGCCATCGACTATCCGACGAGTGTCTTGGTATTGACCGTGATAATCGTCTTGTCTGGTATTGTGGCATATGGTGCGATTCCTAGGGAGTCGAACCCCGAAGTGACCATTCCGAATATCGTCGTCAACACCGTCTACCCTGGTGTGGCGCCAAGAGATATCGAGTCACTGATCACTCGACCAATCGAAGATGAGCTCAATTCGATTGGGGACGTAAAGACGATTACGTCTACGTCGATCGAGGGAGTGTCGTCGATCAACGTGGAGTTCAACGCCGGTGTCGATATGGCTGAAGCACGGCAAGAGGTTCGCGAAAAGGTCGACATAGCCAGACCCGAGCTGCCTGATGCAGCCGAAGAACCGCAGGTGTTCGAGATAAACCTTTCCGACTTTCCGATCCTTCAGGTCAACGTCTCCGGTGACTACGACCTAGTCCGGCTGCGGGAGGTTGCCGAGGATCTTCAAGATCGCCTCGAGCAGATTCCAACTGTTCTCGACGTGACCCTCGCCGGTGGTCTTGAACGTGAGGTTCAAGTAGATGTAGATCTGGCGAAGCTCAAATACTACGATCTCGCCTTCAACGATGTCATCGGGGCAATCAGCAGCGAGAACGTCACGATTCCAGGCGGTACCATCGATGTAGGCGATCTGCAGTATCTCGTTCGTGTGCCGGGTGAGTTCCAGGGTACGGAGTTGATCGGTGACATCGTGGTCGATGCCCGCGGTGGCCGCCCGATCTACGTGCGGGATGTTGCAACGGTGGACTTCGGGTTCAAGGAGCGTGACAGCCACGCTAGGCTCGATGTGACTCCAGTGGTGACACTTGGTGTATCCAAGCGCTCTGGGGAGAACATCATCGAGACCTCTCAATCCGTACGCGCGGCGATTGACGAGATGCGCGCAGACTTTCCGCCGGGTACGACCGTTACCGTCACCTCCGATCAGGCGGAAGACATTCGGCTTATGGTGAGCAGTCTCGAGAACAACATCATCTCTGCGTTGATTCTCGTTGTCGGTGTATTGCTGCTCGTGCTCGGTGTCCGAACTGCCTCGTTCGTGGGCATTGCGATCCCGCTCTCGATGCTCATGTCGTTCAGCATTCTGCAGGTAGTGGGGTTCACTCTGAACATCGTTGTGTTGTTTAGCCTGATTCTCGCACTCGGAATGCTGGTGGACAATGGGATAGTCGTCGTCGAGAACATATACAGGTTTCGAGAACGCGGATTCGATCGCGTTGCGGCAGCGAAGTTGGGCACCGGCGAGGTTGCGATTCCGATCATTGCGTCGACGGCGACCACGCTGGCCGCGTTCTTCCCGATGGTGTTCTGGCCCGGCATAATCGGCGAGTTCATGAGCTATCTACCATGGACGCTCATCATAACCTTGAGCTCCTCGCTTTTCGTCGCACTCGTGATCAACCCTGTGCTCTGCTCGCTCATGCTCGACACGGAAGACGCGCCCCCTGTTCCGCTGCCGCCGGCTGCGAAGCGTGTGATGCTTGGCGCTTTGGTACTAGCGGCCCTGATCGGTCTGAGCAGCAACTGGATCGCTACGTTACTGCTCGCGCTGACGGCAGTTCTGGTACATCAGTTCTACCGCAGGGTCTTCCGGCCTGTCGGTCGTTGGTTGATCGGGAACGGACTTCCGGCAGTGATCGCCGTATATGAACGGCATCTCGGCTGGGTGCTCGATCACAGGGCGCGCGTGTTGGCGCTTTCTGTGGGAACGTTGTTCGTCGCCATATTCGTGTTCGGTTTCCTGAACGCTGGAATCGTGCTGTTTCCCGAAGACATTCCCACATCTACCGCCTTCCTTCAGGTCGAGGCTCCGCTTGGTACGCGAGTGGAAACCACCGACCGTGTGACATCCCGGGTTGAGCAGGGAGTGGTGGATATCGTCGACGACCACGATTTGGAATCTCTGGTGGCGACAGTTGGACAGAGTTCGTCTGGGGGATTCGGCGGAGGTATAGGTACTCACCTCGCCACTGTTACAGTGAATTTCGTCGATTTTCAGGATAGGAAGGGAAACGCGGACTCGTTGATCGAGCACGTCCGCCAGCGGATGGAACATGAGGTCGCTGGTGCCGACATTTCCGTATCTGCCATAGAGATGGGGCCGCCAACAGGCGCACCAGTTTCTGTTGAGATAGCAGGTGACGATCCTGAGGTCCTGAAGCGATTGGGTGACGAAGCGGTGCTACTCATCGAGCGTTCTCCGGTGTTCGCAAAACTAGATGGCTTGGAGAGTGACATGGCCGACGGGCGTCCCGAACTCATCGTCGACGTCGATCGTGAAAAGGCCGCGCTCTACGGGCTCAGTACTTCGGAGATCGGATTCACCATTCGCAGCGCTATAAACGGTACCGAGGCGTCGAAATTCCGTGACGGCAAGGACGAGTACGATATCACCGTTAGGCTAGCAAAAGAGTTTCGCGACGACCTCACTTCGCTGGGTGATCTCTATGTGGTTCACGAGGGCAGGCAAATACCTCTTTCATCCGTTGCCACATGGCGTGTCAGTGAAGGTTCGGGTGATGTGAATCGCAAGGATCTCGAGAAGGTGGTGACGGTGGGTTCAGACGTACGCCCAGGATACAACCAGAACGCGGTGCTGAATGAAGTACGGGCTGTACTAGCCGATTTCGAGACATCGCTTCCTACGGGATACCGCATGACGTACGCAGGTTCGCAGGAGGATCAGCAGGAGGCCCAGGCATTCCTCACGGGTGCGTTCCTCGCCGCGGTGTTCCTCATAGGATTCATTCTGGTTACACAGTTCGATTCGGTTACGAAGCCACTCATCATCTTGAGTTCAATCATACTCTCCACGATTGGTGTGTTGATCGGTCTTATGGTGTTCAGAATGCCGTTCAGCATAATCATGACGGGGGTTGGCGTGATTAGCCTTGGCGGAGTTGTGGTTAACAACGCGATCGTTCTGATCGACTACGTTGAGACGCTCCGGCACCGGGATGGTCTTTCCCGACGCGAGGCCCTCCTGCGAGGCGGCAAAACCAGGTTCCGACCAGTCATGCTGACAGCGGTTACGACCGTGCTAGGTTTGGTGCCCCTGGCAATGGGATTGAACTTCGACTTCTTGGGTCTCTATTCCAATCTGAACCCCGATTTCTACTGGGGTGGCGAGCAAGCTGCGATGTGGGGTCCGATGGCGATAGCCGTAATTGCCGGACTCACCTTTGCCACGTTCCTGACTCTGCTTCTCGTTCCCGTCATGTACTCGGTGCTGGATGACTTCGACAACTTCATCGCAACGCACTTCAAACCTTCCCGCGAGGAGGAAGAAGCAGAGGCGGAACGAGAGTTGGAGGTAACCCTAACCGGCGAGCACAAACTACCGGAGCCATTCACCATATAGATCAGGACGCCGGTCGCTCCAAAATAGGGTGCGCGCGGGAGAGGTCGTACATTCGCTGAGGTCGATGTCCGTAATCAGGATGTCGTCCTCCAACCTCTTACCGCGTGAAACCACCTGCCCTCTGGGATCTACCAGGAATGATTCTCCAGCGAATGTGAGTCTTTCTTCCTCACCCACTCTATTGCATAAAGCGACGAAGTAGCCGTTTTGGAATGCGGCGGTTCGCACCTCTGCCTCATATAATCCTTCAGGCCACTCGTCGAGAGCGCCTGCTTGCGGAATCACAACAAGCTCCGCTCCCTCTACGCCTAGCGCCCTCATGTATTCCGGATAATGCCTATCGTAACATATTGCCACACCGATTGCGCCGACATTGGTTTGGTACACTGGCGCTCCATGGTCACCGGCGTCGTAGTATGCCTGTTCGTGGAAACACTCGTAGTT
>CAYTDU010000508.1:0-4478 GCA_964436395.1 uncultured Gemmatimonadaceae bacterium
ATTTTCTGGGGCTTGTTGTGGGGTATCGTGGGGATGTTTCTGGCGACGCCTATAATGGCCGTATTGAGCATCGTGTTCGCTCGATTCGATGAGACTCAGCCGATTGCTGAGTTGCTTGCCGGGCGCCTTCCGAAGGTGACACCTCGCACTGCCTAGGTTATCGGCGCATTGCTTGTAGGTCTAGTTGGATTCCGCGTACGACACGGTATGTTTCACACATACCAGGAGTCTTAGATGTCTGAACTACCACCTTTCAATGATGACGAAGAACCGGAGCCAGGCGGAAACGGCGACGCTCAGGCGTCGGTCGTGTTTGTCTCCACTCAACAGAGTGTTGCATTACACGTTGAGGATATCGAAGATGACCGCACGCCGGACGACATGGTCTGCATGGGTGTGTTCTTCCAAGACAGGTTGATTGCGCGCAGCATCGTTCCGCCGGAGGCGTTTGACCAGATAGAGGATCAACAGGTGTTTTCCGGCCCTGTGCGCCTTGGACTCGCGGCAGTGGAGGAAGATCCTGGACTGCAATGCCGGCTGTTCGCGTTGCTCCCGGTTTCGAGATTCCAGGAGCACATGCAGGAACACGAGCAAGGTCCAGAGGAGCCATGGGCCGCAAGCGTTCCGCGGTTCGAAGACTTGATGCAGGAGCAGCAGGAACCGGATTTCGACGACCAGCCAGTTGATGAGGACGCGGTTGTGCCTATTCTCCTAGGTCACGTGGTCCGGTTTGGCCGAGACCGCAGGCATCCCGACAGCCTTGCCGAGGAGGCGGCAGATGTGCTGCGTGCCATTCTCTCTGACGATAGGCCCCTCACGAATATCGTGGACAAGCTACTGGAGGACTTGTAGCTGGTTGACCAGGTTGTTGAGAGTCGTAGGCTGAAAGTGATACGTGTTCACCAACTTCCTAGCGACATAGAATAATATCCAACCTAATCGTCCGTTGTCGGCCTGCCCCTGTCCAGGAACCTCTCAAACCACTTCAGAATCCGGTGCGACACGTCCATCAGGAGCTTGGGCTCTCGCGGTCCGTGAGGAGTCCTGGGATACACGACCATTTCCGTTGGTACGCCCCTGCGACGCAGCGCAGTGTAAAACTCCTGGCCCTGCGTGAACGGCACCCGCAAGTCGTTCTCTCCATGAATCACCTGCGTCGGGATCGTCACATTGGCGATACGGTACATGGCCGAGTGCTTCTCGTACGTCTCATAGTCATCCCAGAATTCCCCTCCAAAGTGGGCGACCAAATAGTCCGGGATGTCCGTGGTGGATACCATACTGATCAGGTTTGGTAAGCCTGCACCCATACTCGCCGCCTGGAAGCGGTCAGTTCTGGTCACCAGGAACGATGTCATGTAGCCGCCATAGCTCCATCCCATCGCCAACAAGCTGTCGGGGTGTGCAACACCCATGTCGATGGCCTTGTCCACGCCGCTCATGAGGTCTTCGTAGTCGCCGTAACCCCAGTCCTTGAAATTCGCATACCTGAAGTCTTTGCCGTAGCCGCTACTGCCTCGCGGATTGGGCCGGAGCACTGCGTAACCCTGTTGGGCGAAGTACTGGATCATGTATATGCCGGGATTACCAGTGAACGATTGACTGAAGACGCCGGCCGGCCCGCCATGAATGTTGAGGATCAAGGGGTATGATCTTCCGTCTTCGTAATCCACTGGGTACGTGAGCAGGCCTTCTATATCCAGGCCGTCGTCAGAAGACGTCCAACTGATCAACTCGGTACGTCCCATCGGTGGTCTCGTCACATCATCGTTGACCGCCGTTAGCTTGTGACGTTGGAAACCGTCCACCGGAGATACGTAGACGTCGACGGGGATCTCCGTTTCCTGATATGTAAACGCCATTCTCGACACGTTCTTGTCAAAGGATGGTGCTCCTATGACACCATCGCCGTTGGTGATCCTTCGAGGCGTCCCACCGTTCACGGGAACCGAGAACACATGCCGCCTGGTGCCGTACGATTCCGAGATCAACAAGTTGTTCCCGTTGGCAGTCCATCTCAGCAGTACGGGGCTTCTATCGTGAGTCTCGGCAAGCTTCCGCTGCATTCCGCCGGAACTGGGGATCACATAGAGGTCGCCCAAACCGATCGGTTCGGGGGCACCACCTTCCGACACGAATGCGATCCAGCCCCCGTCGGGAGAATAGAGCGGGCTACCGTCGACCCCGGCCCAGGCCACCAGCGGGGTGACGGGGCCACTGTCGGACGGGACGGTAGAGATGTCACCGTGGACGAAACCCGTGTTGATCGTCGGGTCCGGCGCATGGGCAAAGACAAGGGTTGCTCCATCTGGCGACCAGTCGAATGACCGCACATCGAATTCACCTGCAGTGAGGCGTTTGGTGTCGTGCTCGCCTTCTGCGTTCTCCGCCAGGGTCACTGTGTAGAGGTGGTTGTACTTGTAGTTCTGATCTACGAGGATGACGTCGCGCTTCTCCTCTTTGGCCGCCTTTTCCTCCTCGGTCTCGGGATCCCGCATCGTGTACGCAATCCGAGATCCGTCAGGCGACCACTTGAACGATTCAACGCCGTTGTCGCCATCGGTAAGCTGCTCGGCTTCCCCTCCCCTCACACGCATCACCCATATCTGGTTGTTCTCAGATCTGGAGGACGTGAAAGCCAGATAGGCTCCATCTGGTGAAAACGCCGGGTTAGTAGCCGATTTCTCACCGTGTGTGTACTGGATATTCATCGAGCCGTCAGCTGCGACCACCCAAACGTGACTCAGGTATTCCGATTTTTCCCCCTCCATTATTGGCTTACGTACCACGTACGCAACTAAGCTCCCATCGGGGGACAGAGCTGTTTGTTGGATGCTCTTGTACTGCATCGAGAGTTCTGGAGTCCAGGTCGGGCGAGTGTCGGGCTCTTGCCCGCTGACTGGTGTCTGGAGCAATGCTGTCAACGCCGCTCCGAGAAAAAGGGCGGACAGGCGGACGGGCGGATGGGCGGACGGGGTCATACTCTGCAATCCTCGTTCGATGTTTGACGTTGGGTGTTCATTGTTCGATGTTGCTAGCCCTCAGGTTCGCCTGCAGTCTCGCTCCATCCTGCTTCTCACTCTTCCAGGGTTCTCAATCGTCTCGTAGAACTCGTCGATATACTCGATAGTGTCCTCGAGTACGTCATCGTCGAGCCCTGTTTGTGACCTGTATAGATCGTAGACTTCCTCCTTGCGGTCTTGAAAAACCTGGATGGTCAGGTCGAGGTCCTCCCTCGGCCTGCAAATGCCGCGGTACACTCTCTGCCGGACATCCCTCGTTCCAAGACTTGGATCGGGTGTCGCATAGCGAGTGTCCACTATCCCCGAAAAATCGAAGTCGTAGGGAATCGGAAATACCGGGCCAATCATATCACCAACCACCTTCACGTTGTGGCAGCACGATTCCTCGTCTGGAGCATTCTTGAAGGCGTCCCAATCCGTATTGCCAATCAGGTATTGGAAGACTTCCACGAGATTCAATTGGGCCTGATCGTAGTAGGAAGGTGGCACCTGAGGCACCGTAAGCGCCTCCCAGCCACTCCGCAGGGCGACGTTGTCTTCGTCCTCGATGAAAAAGCCATACTTGGTCAACGTGTCGCGGTCCTCCTCGGTGTCCACGTATGTAATATGCGCAAGACGCACCTTAAAACTCATATCGGAGAAGAGATTGTAGAGCCGGTACACCAGGTATTCCTGTAGCACGTACTGCTCGTAATGCTCCCGGCCGTCATGACAGTGAGTGACTAGTTTGAGCTTGTCTTCGCCGGCGAACACAGTGCTCGAAGCAGCCCGTGTGCGGATGTTGACTCGCATGGGAGGGAACTCGCAAGTGGACCGTTTCAGCCTGAACTTGCCCCTCGTCCTGAGCCCTATCTCCATCGTTACTTCAGTGCCATCGTCGCCAGTGTATCTAATGATGGCGTCGTGGTCATCACTCTCCTGGCCCCGTTGCCGGAATATCGACTTCAGAGGGGCCTCGATCGTTAGGTTCAACAGATCGTGAGACGAGAAGAGAACTCCGGCATCAGGTGGTTGTTGGGCTGTCTCCTGAGCAAAAGCGGTAGAAAACCAAGAAAGCAATAGGAAGACCGATGCTGATCGGGCAGATGTCATGTCGACCTCCAATCGAGTTCCATCATGCATCACCGTGCTTAAAGGGGTCGGTCAGATATGGGATTCCACAGACGTTCCATATCTCGAGGGTCCTACCCCATAACTAATAAGATGGAGCCATTTCGACGGGAGTGGAACTACTCGTGGGTTTTGTTGGTACCTTTCTTTGAATCTTTCCCTCATCGGGGGTGACATGCGCTACGCTCTACGTCTGACCTCTTTGTTCGCCTTATCGGTTCTGGTGATGTCTTGCGCCGCAACATCTCAATCAGGGTCTTCTAGTTCTGGTGGATCGCGCGATCGGATAAGCCAACAGGAACTCGCAGAACTACCGGCAGGTATGACCGCTCTAGACGCCGTACG
>CAYTDU010000509.1:0-4476 GCA_964436395.1 uncultured Gemmatimonadaceae bacterium
ACCGGAGCGTACGTGTCCGGTCAAGGCAGATTCGCCTCCGCGATATTCTGCTGCTGGTGCTTCGCTGCCTGGCCGTGCTGCTGGTGGGTCTGGCTCTCGCGAAGCCTGTCATGAAAGAAGCTGAGGGCGTTGCCGCGAGTCTCGGCGAGCGTCGTGCCGGGGTCATCATCGCCCTGGATGCGTCGTTCAGCATGCAGCACAGCGACGGCTCCACCACGCGATTTGAGCGAGCGCTCGAGCAAATCCGTGCGATCGCAGAGGGCATTCATGCCGGCGATCCGGTCTGCCTGGTCCTGCTCGGAGCGGAGCACCGGGTTATCGAGCGGAACATGGCGTTCGATTCCGAGCGTTTTGAAGCGATTCTCCAAGCCCAGCATGCAACACCAGAATCCCTGGACCTCGACAGTGTTCCGATGCGGCTGAAAAAGCTGGCCGAGGGTATGGACGCGCCACAGAAGGAAATCTATATCGTCACCGACATGCAGGCGCAGGACTGGAAGAGTCGACCTGCGTGGTTAAGCGACGCTTTCAAAGAGCTTGGCCAGAGCGCTGCGACATTCATCATTCCGGTTCGCGGTGATCCAGATAACCTGGCGATCACGAACCTGGAACTCGTATCCGGCGTGCTTCGCAAGGGCACGGTTGCACGGTATCGCGCGACCGTGCGTAACTGCGGAACGGGCCCGGTTGCAAATATCAGGGTTAGAGGGCGGGTCAATAACATCACCGTTGATACCAAGACGATCCCCGCGATTGCAGCCGGAGCTTCGGAGACGGTCTCGCTGTTTGTTCATTTTCACAATCCCGGGCCAGTCCGCATTACGGCCGAGCTCGATACTGATTCGCTGCCGGTCGACAACGCTCGCCGAACCGTGGCCATCATCCGCGACCGTGTTTCCGTGTTGTGCGTTGAGGGTTCATCGGGCGGCGCCCACAGTTCCGGTGGGTTCATCACGACGGCGCTCCGCGCTCGCGGCAATACCGCGGGACAAGAGAACTTTGTCGTGCAGTCGGTGCCCTGGGTTGATCTTCCGACCCAGGACCTGTCGCGCTTTGATGTCGTGATTCTGGAGAATATCCCCGATATCACCCCCGACCAGGCCCGCGGTCTGGAAGAGTATGTCCGCGGGGGCAATGGCCTGATTTGGTTTGCCGGGGATAATACGGATGCGAAGGCATGGAATGAACGTTCGGCGCTTGATGGAATTCCGCTGCTGCCGGCGGTAATCGCCGAAGCCGTCGATACGAGCGACGCGACGGGAGTGGGAAGACCGCTGGACCCGACAATGCCCGATCATTCGGTGTGCCGCCCGCTGCTCTCGCTGCGGGAAGATCTGCTCAGTGAAACACGTTTCCGGAAGCTACTGCAGGTCAAGCCCTCAGCCACCAGCTTCACGGTGTTATCACTTGCCGGCACGGCTGCGCCTGTGCTTCTGGAGCACTCGATCGGGCGCGGACACGTCTTCATGTTCACGACCTCGGCGGGTTCTGAATGGAACAATATGGCGGTGACGCCTGTGTTCCCCATGGTTCTCCAGCAGATGGTGACGTATTTGACCTCCCGCGAGTTTGAGAAACCGCGGCTCGTCGGTGATTCCCTGACGTTGTCTTATGTTGAGCAACCGGATGCCAGCGAGGCTGTGTTTGATACACCGTCGGACCAAACGATCTCCGTTCCTGTCCGCGAGCATCGCAACCAGTACGTGGCTCTGCTGGATCACGCACGCGAGGGCGGTTTCTACATGGCCCGAGTGAGTGTTCAGGCGCCCGGCATGCCGGTGGCGGTCAATGTTGATACCAAAGAGTCGAACGTTAAATGCCTGACTGCGGCCGAAACGATGCGCAGTTTTGAGGACACGGGCATCACGGTAGCGCAGTCGGAAGCGGAGCTGCTTGATGCCGTAGAACAAACGCGCACGGGACGGTCGTTCTGGCTCTTCTGCATGCTGACGGGCCTGGGGCTGCTTGTCATCGAAAGCCTGTTGGCGGATCGCCTGTTCAAGCGATCAGCATCCACAAACGAAACCACGCCAGCCTCGGCGCACTCAGAGAACGGCTAGATGATCGATTGGCTATTAGACGGTGAGGTCAAACAGTTCTTTTGGGCACGTCCGATTTCGACGGCGGCGATGCTGGCGGCTTTTGCCGTCGTCGTTCTCCTGACCGTGTTCCTTTACCGACGCGGGCAGGGGTTGCCGCTGCGTGTACGCCTGGTGCTTGCCGCCAGCAGGTTGGTCGCTCTGGGCCTGATCGTTGCGGTCGTGCTTGAACCGACAGTGGCCGTCACACGGACCGACACGGTCAAACGCCGTTTGGCAGTTCTGATTGACGTTTCCGGAAGCATGTCCGTATCAGATCAGCGGAAGCGGCCCGAGGATATTGTCAAGGCGGCCGCCGCGCTGGGGATGCTTCCGTTGTCAGAGACAACTGATCCGAACCGGGCTGCCATGGCGCTCGATACAAAGCAGCGCCAGACTATTGCCGCCGCTTCGCGGCTCGACCTGGCCAGGAGCCTGCTATCACAGTCGGCGCGTCCGGCGTTCGAGTCGCTCGGAAACGATCTCGACGTCAGCTACTACGCGTTTGGCAAGACACTACACAAGCTCGGTGAGGGCAATTCTGGTAATGAGGGAAGCGGGACTGGGGATTTTCTCGCTGCGTTGCAGGCCGACGAGTCGGGAACATCTATAGCGGAATCACTCGAAGCAGTAGCCAACTCCGACCGCGACGTGCCCCTGGCCGGTATCGTGCTGATTTCGGATGGACTTGATACTTCATCGCGTCGTGCCGAAGCCGCGGTCCATGACCTGGGCATGCGGGGCATTCCTGTCTATACCGTGCCGGTGGGTATTGCCGAGCCCGACGACGTCTCGATCCGAAATATCATCATCCAGGAAGTCGCCTTCTCGGGCGACAAAGTTCCTGTTCGCGTCCAGATTCAATCCAGAGGCTATGAGAAACGGACAGCCGACCTGACCGTGCTCCTCAATGGAAGAGGTGTGGCTCGGCAAAGTGTCTCACTGGAAGGTGGCCTGCAGTTCGAGGACATCTTCTTCAATGTCGATGTACATGAAAAAGGAGCCGCTCGAATCGAAGTCGCCATCGAACCGTTCGCCGACGAAGCGACCGCGGCGAACAACCGCGTCGAACGCAGCATTCGCGTTGTGAATGAAAGGATCAACGTGCTGTGTATCGAAGGCAGCGCCCGCTGGGAGTTCCGCTACCTGCGTGCCATGTTGAAGCGTGATCCCCGGATCAACACCACGTTCATCGCGACCCGTGCACAACCGGAATTGGCACGCAGTTCATCCGAATATATCGCCCAATTCCCCGAGAGTCGTGAAGAGGCATTTGCCTACGATCTAGTGATTCTTGGCGATGTCGATGCGGCCTTCTTCTCGGCGGAAGCCTTCCAGCGGCTGGAGGAACTGGTCAAGCAGCGCGGTGGATCGCTACTCATGCTGTGCGGCGCACGGCATTCGCCGGCCAGCTATGCTGGGACGCCGGTGGAACGCATGCTACCGGTCGAGTTCGATCCGGGAGCTTCGTGGGAGGATGTGGATGACAGCGTGTACCCCGTGCTCACACCCGAGGGCCGCAGCAGCCTGGTGATGACGCTGGAGACGAATCAGGAAGAGAACGACCTCGTCTGGAGCCAAGTCGCGCCGCTCTACCGTGTTCCACCGCTTCTCGAACCGCGCCCTGGGGCAACCGTACTGGTCGAGCTATCCGACACTCGTTCCCGTGCCAACCGTTATCCGCTGGTTGCCTGGCAGAGATATGGAACCGGCAAGTGTATGCTGATGGGAACGGATCGGTTGTGGCTGCTTCGCTTCAAGACGGGCGACAAATATCACTGGCGGGTCTGGTCCCAGTGCATTCAGTTCCTCACATTGTCACGACTCATGGGCGAGCATAAGAGGATCCGCCTCGAAACAGACCGGGCCACCTACCCGGTAGGCGGCCAGGTGATGCTCTACGCGCATCTGCTCGACGACGAGTACGAACCGATCACTCAGCCCGGTTTTGAGGTCGAGGTCAGTGCGCTGGACGCAAAAGCAGCGGGTGCCACGCCCCAACGGGTCACCCTTCGGCCTGACGCTTCGAATTCCGGTCTCTACGAGGGCTATGTTTCGCCGCCGCACCCGGGGCGTTACCGCGTAGAAGCAAATTCGAACGATCAGCCGCTCTCCAACACCACCGAATTTCAGGTCGCCGATCTCAAGCCGGAACTGGCCAACACGGACATGCAGATCGAACATCTGCGCCGGATTGCAGACCTATCAGATGGCGACTGCCTCAGTATCGCTCGGGTTCAAGAGCTACCGACGTTACTCAACCTCGAACCGCACACGGTCGTGATTCGCACGGAGCGCCCGTTTTGGGACAACGGCCTAGTCGCGTTTGTCCTGATTGGCTTGCTGGGACTCGAATGGATATTGCGAAGGAGATACGACCTGCCATGAGCACCACGAC
>CAYTDU010000510.1:0-4471 GCA_964436395.1 uncultured Gemmatimonadaceae bacterium
CTTGAACTGCGTAACTCGACCTCGAGTCCATTCAAATGCGCAACTATGTGCGCGACACACATAGTTGCGGACATAACGAGAGAAAAACCCCCGAGGTTTCAAAGAACCTCGAGGGCTCTTGGAGTTTGGTTGGATCAGTTGATTGCTGCTGACATCACCACATAAGACATCGGGAATTCGCTGGTGTTGACGACGGCGCGTTTCACCCCGATCGGATAACTGATGCTGGAACCCGCCTCAAAAGGGATATGCTCGTCGTCCCACAAAAAGTATCCCTCTCCATACAGGATGTAGCACGTTTCGCCGGTATCGTGATGTGTGTGCGGTCTAGTCGAACGGCCGGGGGCGATTGTGATCACCTCAGCATTGGTGAACTTCTGGGGGCGCCGCAGCCAGATATCGTGAATTCGGAGATGAAGGCCTTCTGCCTGTGATGGATTGAGACCTTCATCGAAAACATCCGTCACTGCAACCCCGGACCCCAGCATTGGATTTTCGATTGTGACGCCGCGTTGTGTGACCGCCGACCATGACAACTCACCATCCGGCACCACACCGCCTGTCACCAGGAACACGACATACCGTAGCGGTGTGGGACCGAGGTTGATGATTTCGTGCTCGACTCCGGGAGTGAGGTAGACGGACAGGTCCTGTCTCAGTTCGTATACGTCTCCGGCGGGTGCCTCTTCGTATATGCTCATGACACCGCGGCCGCCGAGGAAGTAGTAGAGCCTTTCCTCGGGATATCCCTCGAGCGTTAGGTGTCCGCCAACCTCGAGTTCGACTTCCTCAATAGCCGTTCGTTTCGATCCCGACTCCGGGTAGTCGAGTATACGAGTCACTGATGCCTCGCCAGCGCCAGTTTGTGGCATGGCCAGGCCCGGCATGCTGACCAATGCTATGGCCGCTGCGACCGCTGCCCGCAACTCGAGGCATGCGTCTTTCTGCTTCATATCTATGCTTTCGTCGATGCTCTGCTTCAATTAGAACTTTCAGCGTCGTCCGGGTGTACCGGCGACTTCTCCCACTCGTAATCTCTGTCCATCACCCACCGCTCGAACCAGTCGAGTTCGACGTTCGCTTTGAAGAGACGCTGCTGAAGCTCGCGCCATCCGTGTCCCTGATTCGGTGCGACATACAGGTGCGTGGGCACACCGTTGTGTTTGAGTGCTCTATACAGTTCCACTGATTGCGGCATGGGTACACGATTGTCGTTCTCGCCAACAAGCACCAGGGTTGGTGTTGTCACCCTGTGGACGTCGTACAAGGGTGAATCAGCCATGTACTGGTCGATCGGCGAGTCTTCATCCCAAGGCGTGCCGAGGAACCATGGAGTCCGATAGATGCGCACGTCACTCTGCGCGTACATGGATACCCAGTTGATCGCCCCCGCGCCCGAAGAGGCCGCTTTGAACCGATCGGTATACGTGATGATCTTGTTCGTCATGTGGCCGCCGGCACTCCAGCCCATCTTTGCCATCCGGTCGCCGTCCACCAGCCCTCGGTCGATCAGATAGTCTACTCCTGCCATGACGTCCTTGTGTGCCTGATTGAAGTAGTGGCCGACCATGTCGCGGAGGAAGTCATCCCCATAGCCTGTGGACCCGCGGTAGTTGGGTTTGAACACGAAGTATCCCATGGCGGTCAAAACCGGTTCGTATCGGCTTGAGCTGAAGAACGAGAACTTGTCTGAAGACGCTGGACCGCCATGCGTTTGCACGACTAGTGGATATCTGATGCCTTCCCGATAGTCGAGCGGATAATAAAGTAGACCTTCGACGGTAACGCCGTCGTCGCCCGGCCACTGGACCACCTCGACCCGTGGCAGCTGGAAGTCCACCGCCAAGTGATCGTACATGTGTGTCACTTGCCGTGGTTCACCGTGTCGGCGGCCGTTTCCGGTCACGGTCTGTAGCCAGATGTCTCCTGGGGTCGTGGGATTCGATGTCGTGAACGCGTGGAGCCTAGCACTGGGCCTATACGCCCAGCCTCTTATCGAGTGGTCACCCTCGGTGAACGGGGTGACTTCGCGCGAGTCGAGATCGACCTGGTAGATGTTTTGCCGGATCCCCGTGTTCGCCGAGAAGTAGATCGAGCGCCCGTCCTCCGACCAATAGGCTCCGCCCACATCGTAAGTGCTTCCTGTGAGAACCAGTTCAGGTGTCCCCCCGGCTGTCGGTACGATGAACATCCGCTCGTTGTAGTAGTAGTCGTTCATTGCTTCGTTGGCGTCGGCACCAAACAGCACAGAGGCATTGTCGGGTGACAGACGGGCGCCGCCCTCGGCCACCGTGTTGTTCGTGAGTTGCCGCGCCCCGGATCCGTCGGAGTTCATCACCCACACTTCAGCATTGAGTGCATCGTCGTACAGAGGAGAAGGCGCGCGATGAAACACGATCATGCTACCGTCGCGAGATAGGCTGTAGCCGCGCAACGAGAAGTCACCTTCGGTTACTTGTTCCGTATCGCCAGTATCAACAGCGACACGCCACAGATGCGAGTTCTTTTGATCCTCCTCGAACCGGAAGACGTTGTCGTTGATCTCCTCGCGAGCCTTTTCGGCTTCCGTTTTGTCGTCACGTGCGGTGAAGTAGATCCAGACACCATCTGGCGACCACAGGATACCCGATGGCGATGTCGGGTGCTCTGTAAGCAAAATTGCTTCACCGCCATCGTTGGGGATTAGATATATCTGACTATTGTCGTTGTCACCGCGCTCGGTCAGGAACGCGATTCTCGATCCGTCGGGTGACCATCGCGGGCTTGATTCGCCCTGCTCCCCATTCGTCATCTGCACTGAACCGGTGCCGTCGCTATTCACCCTCCAGATATGCGATCGTGTAGCGTTCTCGTCCCAATCCGCGTCCGTGCGGACATAGAGGAGTTGGGAGCCGTCGGGTGAGATTTGCAAATCCCCAATACTCGGGACATTGATGAGATCCACGATTGCAATTGGGCGTGGAATGTCCTGTCCAAATACCGGCAAAGCGGCACCGGTGCAGAACAGAACGGCGATAAAGGCTCGGTGAAAGCGTTTCATAGCCACGTAACCTCGGTTTTGGGCCCTTGTGGTTCTACCATCCCTAACGCCCGAATATGTCGCTCGGTTATCTTGTCGGCACAACGGACACCAGGGCGATACACAAAGAGAACACTATGGCCGAAGATCTGCGAGAGGTGGTAAGTGAGGATTGCTTGAATGAGCTGCGAGAATCAGAGGTTGTCATTGTGTACAAACACAGCAACAGGTGTGCGATCTCCTGGGGCGCGAAACGGGAGATCGATCGGTTCCTAGAGGGAGCGCCCGGCGTGCCGGTCTATCTCATCGATGTGGTGAAGAACCGGGCACTCTCACTCAAGGCGGCAGAGATGCTCGGCGTGAAGCATCAATCACCGCAGGCGATACTCCTGCGGTCGGGGGAGGTGAAAGAGCACACCTCCCACGGACGGATCACGGCAAGCCTACTGAATGGCTGGGTAAGCGCGCCGGATTGACCGTTAGCCTAGATCATTTGTCAGGGTCGGCGGTCTTCCGCTTGGACATCAGAATCGGTGAGAAATAGCTTTTCCTACTACCCATTATCGCTCGGATGTCAACGATTCCACCGGCAACAGACTCCAACTCTACTTCAGATAGCTCGGCGCCGGCGTTCATGGAGACGACGTACTCTGCCAGTTCTGTGGCGGTGAATTCGCAACCATGACTGGCCGCGAGTTCGACGAGTTCGAAACTCGATTCCTCTCCGCGTTCGTTTACTACCGTTTTCACCTTGTCCCGCAGGTCTGAGTCTGCCTGAGCTAGGTCGAGGAACTTCTTGACTGCTTCGGTGCTCATGATGGAATCTCCCGTGTGACAGCTCGTTGGATACGAAGATCACAGTAGGGTCGTAATTGACACCGATTGTCACAAACCGCAAGACTTGTACCCGTATGATAGACAATCCGTCATTTGAATCGAGCGCCCACGGACGAATCGAGCAGGTGTTGTTTTCCATTCCGTCGTGGGTGGTGCGCTACCAAAATCAAGTGGAAATACGCGGAACCAGTGCGTTGTATCGGAGTGTGTTTGAAACGCTCAAACGGCACGTTCGCTTCGTTGTCGTCACACAGCAGGAAGGTGAGCCGCATCTGAGGGAGTGGTTGACCGAATTGGGCGTTCAAGATCGCACGGACGTTGTCACCATTCCGAACCGCACCAAGCTGAGCGTCTGGGCCGAGGACAAGTTCACCGTTTGCTCAGATGAGTCGGGGAATCGGTGGTTATTGCACCCGTTCTCCGAGGATCGTTGTGGCGATGCAACGGCTACCAAGGCTATTGCCGAACTAGTGGGCTGGGAATATGTGGAGGTGGAGGAGCCTCTGCAGAGCGGCAACATACTGGTGGGTGATGACTTCATGCTCGTCGGCGCCGACTCCGCCGCCGCCATGTCGGGCCTTGGAATCCGGGACGCTTCGAGGACACTCCATGTCA
>CAYTDU010000511.1:0-4462 GCA_964436395.1 uncultured Gemmatimonadaceae bacterium
CCAGGTATCCCAGCCTCTGGTTAACCATGTGTATGGGACGACCATTGTTGTATTTCGGTGTGAGTTCCTTCAACCCGGCGACAACCCGATCGCCGATTCCGCCGAGCTTGCGATGACCGTATTGGTCCTTCTCGTCACTTTCGAATGACATTCCCTCGTTGACCATCGTCGCACCTTCAGACACCAATACAACCGCATAGTGGTTCTGGTTGTTTGCCCGGTCCTGGCAAAGCAGTTCGGTCAGCTGTTCCATGTCGAAGGGATGCTCCGGAATCACACACCTATCGGCCGCACCAGCCATTGTCGGCAACAGTGCGGTAAATCCCGCGTAACGTCCGAAGACCTCAATTACGCAAATCCGTTCGTGCGAGCCTGCGGTGGTTCTGAGCGAATGGGTCAGATGTACAACGCGCGTCACACACGTACTGAAGCCTATGCAGTAATCAGTACCGGGAACATCGTTGTCCATCGTCTTGGGTATCCCGATCACCTTTACCCCCTCCTCGTGGAGGCGCTCCGCATAACTCAACGTGTCGTCACCACCGATGGGGATCAGAATATCAACACCGAGAAACTCCAAGTTGTCGAGCACCTCCCTGGTGACGTCGTTGACTTCGTCGGTGTGTGCATCCTTGAGGTGAGGTGGTACCGCCGCCAGCGGAAGGTGACTCGGACGCGTGCGTGAAGTGTGCAGGAACGTACCACCAAACCTTCCCCTTCGATTCACGACGTCTTCAGTCAGCACTTGTACGTGATCGCTGTTGTCTACTTCTGGATCGGGCACCACATCCACCAACCCACCCCAGCCTCGGCGAATGCCGACTACCTTATAGCCTTCCCGGCGAGCCCGCACAGTTACAGCCCGTATTGCCGGGTTCAGGCCCGGGACATCGCCCCCACCTGTGAGAATACCGATGCATCCCTTATGAGTCGCCAAGTTACAAACCTCCCGAGGATTCTACCCCAAGCACAGCAAAGTGTTCACCACCACCTACCAACCGGCATCGGTACCATGGGGTGCTCGGTGTTGTTACACATGAAGATCGTTTTGACCTCTGACCCAACGAACTAACCTACGCCACCGCCGCCGGTCCCAAGGAGGTCATTTGTAGATACACATTTTGCCCGACATGCCCAATTTCGACATGTACGTATTTCTCTGCTCTTTCTCCGTACTTGCTATTATGTGGCCGTACTACGCAACAAACACTCCGTGCGAATCAGCCGACCGGTACACCCTTGTGTCCGTAGCAGAGAATACCGGAGTGACCTTCCTTGCGAATCAGCCGGAATTCCAACTCCACTTCCGTGCCGGGTTTTACTTCGGCCGGATCGCAATCGACGACCTGTGCCATGAAGCGCGCTCCCTCCGGGGATTCCAGCACGGCCATAACGTACGGCGCCTCCATCATGAATTCGTCGGGAGACACCACGATCACCGTATTGGTGATCACCTTGGCGCGCCGCTCGAGGTTTAGCTCCTCGAATTCACGACCTCGGCATTCCGGGCAAATCTTGCGCTTCGGAAACACAACTTTGCCGCAGCCTTTGCACCGACCTGCTTCGAGCCGGAATCGGCTCGGCTTCTCTCTCCAATATCTAGGACTCGGCATGGTCAGGCCCTCTCGAGAATGTGGACCACCGAGCTCGCTCCCGATCCACCCATATTCTGGATCAAACCGATGCGGGCGCCATCAACCTGCCGCGCACCTGCTTCTCCGCGTAACTGTTCGAACACCTCGATAGCCTGTGCGACACCAGTTGCACCTACCGGATGTCCCTTCGACTTCAGCCCGCCGCTAGTGTTGACGGGTATGCGACCGCCCAAGGCAGTGATTCCCTCAGCAGCAGCCTTGTTCACCTCTTCTTTCGAGACGAGACCAAGGGCCTCAGTGCAGCAGATCTCAGCAATCGCAAAACAATCGTGCACTTCGGCAACCTGGATGTCCTTTGCTTCCACACCCGCCATCTGGTACGCCCTCTGTCCCGACAACTCCACTGCATCGAGAACAGCCGGATCTCTTCTATCGGCCAACTGCAATGACGATGAGGCCAGACCGCTGCCAATGATCTTCACCGGCTTGTCAGTGTACTTGTGAGCTTGGTCCAGTGGACACACGAGCACTGCCGCGCCACCGTCCGTTACGGGAGAACAATGCAGGATACGGAGAGGCTCAGATACCATGGTGGAGGTCATGACCTGTTCCACCGACACCTCACGACCGAACTGCGCCTTCTTGTTCATTGAGCCATGCTTGTGGTTTTTCACCGACACCCACGACATGTCTTCTATCGTCGTGCCACACGTCTCCATGCGAGCTGTCGCTATCATCGCATAGAGACCCGGGAACGTAACTCCGTAGTACGCTTCCAGTTCCTGATCCGCCGCGGAAGCGAGAACATTGGTGACGTCCGCGCCGTCGGTCATCTTCTCGACGCCAACCGCCAACACCAGCTCGCTCATGCCCGATGCGACTTCCGCATACGCATTTCTGAGTGCGATGCCGCCGGATGCACAGGCGGATTCAACACGACTCGCGGCCACGCCGGCCATACCCAGGTAATCGGCCGTGAGCGGGCCGATATGTTCCTGATTCACGAACTGGCCGGACGACATGGCACCAACTATGATGGAATCCAGACTGTCGACTTTCGCAGCATCGAGAGCGTCCGATGCCGCCTCGACGAGGATATCTCGCAGACTGAGATCCCAGAGTTCGCCGAAACGGGTCATGCCCGCCGCAACGATAGCTACATCACGCATATAAAGCCTCCTCTTGGGGTCTCATCGTCAATCGTTCAGGATGATCTTTTCTCTGTACTTGGCGTATTCGCCGTAGTCGAGATAACGTCTCGGGTTGTCCAACATCGAGCGGACCGTGGGTGCTACTTTCACGCGCTCCGGCAGCAGTGCGGTGGCCCGAAGTATGAACGAGTCACTGCCCGCTCCCGAACCGAACGACGTGATCAGGATTAGATCATCCGGCTCCGCTATGTCCAGAATGGCCGCCAGACCGGTGGGCGACGATCCGGAGTATGTGTTGCCCATCTGAGGAACGATCCAGCCGACGTCTATCTGTTCCTGTGTGAATCCCATCTGCTTCGCAACGGTCTGGGCGAACTTGCCATTCGGCATGTGGAATACTGCGTGACGGAAGTCCGAGGGTTTGTGCCCTGACCGCTCGAGAATGGCGGCAGTTGCTCCCTTTACGTGCTTGAAGTATGCAGGCTCACCAGTGAACCGACCTCCATGCCGCGGGTAGAATTCTCCTTCGCGTCTCCAGAAATCGGGCGTGTCGGTGGTGAAACTGTAGGTGTCCAACACTTCGGCCAGCAACTTATCCTTGCCGAACACGTACGCTGCTCCGCCTGCGGACGCCGAAAACTCCAACGCGTCGTTTGGAGCACCTTGAGATGTATCTGCTCCGATCCCGATCGCATACTCGGCGCGTCCCGACTCCACGATATTCATTGCAACGAACATCGACTCTGTGCCCGCCTTGCAGGCGAACTCGAAGTCGGCTACATGCACGTCGGGAGCGATACCCAGAGCGTCAACCACTATGGTTCCACTAGGTTTCACCGCGTAGGGATGAGACTCTGAGCCGATATATAGGGCCCCGACACGGCTCGGGTCGACACCCGCCCTTTCGAGAGCCGATCTTGCGGCCGCTACAGATATCGTAACAGTATCCTCATCGAGCCCGGGAACCGACTTTTCTCGCAGTACGAGTCCTTTCTTGATACTCTCAGCGTCTTTTCCCCACTGATGAGCGATCGTATCTGCCGTGATCCTATTCCGGGGAATGAATGCTCCGTATCCGACAATTCCTACCATATCCGTCTCCTCGGAAGTGACAATCCGAACCGCGGGACCGTGCTCTGACACCCTGTCCGCGCAGAAAGTGAGCGGTAAAGATACATAGGGTTACCGTTCTGAGTCAGATGCGAAGAATGCGCGTATGGCAACCCACGCTCGATCAGTGGAACAGTGAGGTCTCTCGCCATTGGGGAATGGACCTACAGACTGAGGCGCGCACCACGGGTTATATTTCGAAGCTGTCGCCGCCGTTGAAACATGTGACAACAGCAGTCTGTTGAGACGACAAGTCCCGAATTACGAGAAAGATTGGACAACTGACACCATGACAACTGTGGATGCCAAGAAGAAGATCAAAGCCAAACCACTACTGTATCGACAGTACTGCAAGGCCTGCTCGCGCTGTATCGATTGTTGCCCCAAGGACTGCATCACCGAAGGCACAGAGATAGAGCCCGCGGTCGGGTTGACTCCGGGCGTGATCGACCTCGGGACATGCAATGCCTGTGGGTTGTGCATCAATGCCTGCCCGGAGCCGTACGCACTCCTTCCTCTAATGCCGGGTGACGAAGCACCCGAGAACCCAGCCGTATTGGCGGGTACACGGATAACCCCGTTGCCAGCCCCTCAATCCGTTCCAGA
>CAYTDU010000512.1:0-4461 GCA_964436395.1 uncultured Gemmatimonadaceae bacterium
GAGCATCAAGACGATGCCGGCACTCACGACCATGGCGCAGCGCATCGCGACCGGACTCGATTCGTTCACTCTATTGGCGATTCCGTTTTTCATACTCGCCGGTCAGTTGATGAACCGAGGAGGCAGCGCCAGACGACTCATCGAGTTCGCCAAGGCACTGTTGGGGGGATTACCAGGGGGCCTCGCACACGTCAACGTCCTTGCGGCAATGCTATTCGCGGCGATTTCCGGCTCTTCGGTTGCGACTGCATCAGCTGTGGGTAGCATCATGGGCCCGCGAATGGAGGAGGACGGCTACGAACGCAGCTTTGGCGCGGCGGTGAACATCACGTCTGCAACGACAGGCCTGATCATCCCACCGAGCAACATTCTCATCGTGTACTCGTTGGCGAGCGGAGGGGTGTCGATAACGGCCCTGTTCCTGGCCGGATACATACCGGGAATACTGGTCGGACTCTCACTGATGATTGTAGCGGGAGTATTGTCCGTGCGTAGGAAGTACCCCGTCGCGCCGCGCGTATCAGTTCGAGAGACGTTGAAGCGGTTCTTTGGAGCATTGCCCAGTCTGTTGCTGTTAGTAGTAGTCATGGGCGGAATTGTGTCGGGAGTGTTTACGGCCACAGAGGCGGCCGCAGTTGCAGTCTTGTATGCCCTGATTCTCGCCCTTGTCTACCGCGAAATATCCGTTCGCGATCTCCCAGACATACTGCTCAGCACATCTGCCACTACTGCCATCGTCCTGCTTTTGGTGGGGACGTCTATCGGCATGTCATGGATCCTCGCGTACGAGAACATCCCTCAGAGCGTGACGGCGGCGCTGATCAGCATTACGGACAACAAGATCGTGATCCTACTATTCATCAACGTGATCCTGTTGACGGTCGGTGTGTTCATGGATATCACGCCGGCGGTGTTGATCTTCACTCCCATTTTCCTGCCGATCGCGATACAGCTTGGCGTCGACCCAACGCACTTCGGCATCATCATGGTCTTGAACCTGTGCATCGGGCTTTGCACGCCACCGGTGGGTACCGTTCTTTTCGTGGGGGTAGGAGTCGCACAGACTACGATAACGCGAGTGATCAGGCCCTTGCTGCCGCTCTACATAGCGATGATAGTGGCGCTACTGATCGTGACGTATGTGCCGAGTTTGAGTTTGTGGCTGCCGGAGTTGTTCGGGGCGCAGTGAGTCATTTGGCCGCGGAGTGACACGGTCAGACGCGGAATGAAGGTCTCCATCAGCAGGGCGCTCGGTGAGGACATGGGCGTAAATTGGGCACTATGCCGAGTTCAGGATTATGTTGAGTTGTGTGGCTGGAGCGCGGGAGAGCGGGCATTTTCGTGAGTTGGGGCTGAGCATGGTCAGGCTGTATAGTCCGCCCCCTCTGCGGGACTCAAAATCCCGCGCGTATTCGCTGCACTAACAGAGTTCTTCCTTCGTCTGGGCGTGCACTGATCTAACTCGGTTGCGGCGCGGGCCAGCAATACGTATACCTCTTAATCAGTAGGTTCGGGGTTAGATTCCCTGGCGGCGTATGAAGTTCTCCATTTTTCACAATTACCCAGAACAACAATGCCAACCAATCCATTCACGCTTGCTCTAAGGCGTCTCTTGGAGCGTCAAGGAATCACTCGTGTCGAGCTTGCCAGACGCAGTGGCTTAGGCCGGAACACGATCCACCGCTACCTCTCTGGGTGGTATCCTGAGCCGAACTTCAGCACAATCAAGAAACTCGCCAAGGGTCTCGGGGTGGAACCGTGGGACTTCTTCGGCTGGGATGAAGCCGAGGAGGTACCTCTGGACGAAGACCTGTTCGAGCTTGTCCAGATTACCAGAGGTCTTCCTGAAGACGCGCGGTACAGGCTCCTGTCTGCCGCACGTGCGGAGAGGGACACTCAAGTAGAATAGGCCGAGAAGGGGATCCAACCCTCTTCACACCTGCGGCGGGGGGAGCGAGTCCCTGGCGGGGCAACTCACCTAAATGCAGATACGACTCTCCTTTGGCCGGAGTTGCGTTTCATGCCTTCGAGGTACTCACCGAGTTTGGTGTCCGGACATTCCCCGTTTTGAGCACGTGCGGCTTGAGGGTCTTGCGGTGTGGTGGCATATGCTGCCTTTTATGAGCAACGTAGTGGCGGGGAGCCCGCCTGCAGCGTGTGCACAGAGTCGGTGAAAGCGCTAGGAGAGAGTGAGACGTGCTGTCTGAGCCGTCGGATATAGAAGCGGTAGCGGACACGCGATCGTTCGGACCCGTCAGGCCCCAGGAGCGTGTACCACTCCTTGACGTACTCCGGGGTTTCGCAATCCTCGGTATCCTTTTCGTCAACAACGACGTGGCTGGATACCACACAGAAATTCTGTTTCCATCGGCACTAGATCAGTTCGGCCACAGGCTCATATACGTTCTCGGCAGCGGCAAGCTCTGGACACTCTTCGCAATACTGTACGGCGTTGGATTTGCCATTCAGCTCGAACGTGCAGACGCTCGCGGGACGAACATCATTCCAGTGTACCTGAGGCGGCAGTTCTTCCTGGCATTGATCGGCTGTGTACTCCTCTTTGTGATTTACGTAGGGCAGCTTCTGAACCTTGCTGTCCACGGTGTGCCGATGTTGCTCATCGGCTATGTTCTCCGCCGCCGCCCACCCTCTTGGCTCCTGTTCGCCGCCGTCGCCTTGCTCGCTATCAACATGAGCACGGTGATTCCCCGCGACTTCGAGAGGGATAGTGGATTGTCCGGATCACCCGCCGTTGTACAGGAAGATGTTACTAGCCAGATCGAAGATTTGCGTGCTGACTATGAAACAGTTGCCGAGCAAGCCACATCGTGGAACCTGGACCGATTCGGTCCGCAATTTCGTGGGCAGCTGCGGTGGTACGCACACTTTCCTGGCTATGTTCTGCAGAGCTGGAAGAATCCCAACTATGTCATCTACATGCTCCTCGGCATCTTCCTTTGGCGCATTGGTGTGCTCCGTGAGGCGGCGAGACATCGGAGCTTTTTCGTGGTTCTCCTCGCAGTGACTCTCCCCGTGGGCCTTGTGGCTGCCATCTACTGGGACACTGTGTGGCACAGCTGGCGCTTGGCGGAGTTTGGATTGGGTGCATATCCGACGCCGCTGACGCGACTGGTCTTCTCGCCAATCGGGTTCATCTCCACGTTATGTATGCCCTTGGCTTACATCGCTGGGCTCGCACTCCTGGTGCAGCACAAAGTGTGGAGTCGTGTGTTGAGCGTACTTGTGCCAGTGGGTCGGATGGCGTTATCCAACTACGCCCTGCAGGCTCTCTTGCCTGCTTTGGTATTCGGGGTCTACACACCTGGCGTCTCGAAGGTAACTCTTGGCGTGTGGCTGACGATCGCAGTGCTCATTCCATTGGCTGGCCTACAGGTTGCAATCAGTCGCGTGTGGCTGCGATCATACTTGTTCGGTCCACTGGAATGGCTCTGGCGATCGCTTACGTATTGGAGGCTTCAGCCGATGCACCGCACTGGCACAGCATGATGCTCGTGTGAACATGTCGGGCTCTGCGTTGACAAGGAACGTCGTTGATTCGTGAGCGCATCAGAAGAGCCCCGGCTCGAGCCCCTGGCGGGGCAACTTCAAGCGAGTCAATAGGTTACGTTGGCTCGCTTTTGTCTTTTCAAGGGGTGCTCACCGAGTTGGTTTCCGGATTTTCCGCCAATCTCAACAAATGTCCCAATTACGTATGTCGCTGCCCCAACGGCGCTCTACCGGAGTGCTTGGCACTATTGCATTCTATATTTGGGCTGGACCGTTTCGACCGATTCGCAGCATATGAGGGACGTATGCAGACTGGCTCGTGCAGCTCGTTACTCGAGATACTGTCTGTGAGCGGTGGTATTACGCAGCTCGTGATGTCGGGCGGTGGATAGCAAGTTGCCGAATAGGAGTTATGACGCCAACGGTCATGAGGAAGCAGAAAGGTTGTCCGGGTTGTGTGGGGGCGTGCATCGCTTTGTGAATCGGCATCGCTTTATGCCCCGCGTTGCCGAGGGGTTTTTAGGTGGTGGTTGGGGAGAGTTTCGTTCGTGTGCTGCGAGATTGTCGGAATCGGAGGGTTCCCGGTGAGTGCCGGGGCCGCGAGGCGGGTGAGATCACGGGTGGGAGTGTTTCCGCGTTGGCGGTGAGTGATTAGCGCATTGAGAGAGTGGGTCGCTCGCCCCTTGGAGAGGTGAGTACGGGCGGCGGAGAACAACGAGGAGTGAGGTTGCCATTTTCCTGGTTTGCTCTCAGAGAGGGCTCGCTCACCGTGAGAAGTTGGCGCATAACAAGCGCATGAAGCAGCGAACGCTGGGAGAGGAATCCACTGATGCGTAGCGAAACATCCCAAGTCGTTCATGCATCTAGAGGCTGGATGGCGTTGCGTTCGCAGCTTATGCGCAGAGTCGTTATTCGCCCACGGCCGTGAGGAGCGAAAAAGGTATGTGAGGTTGC
>CAYTDU010000513.1:0-1728 GCA_964436395.1 uncultured Gemmatimonadaceae bacterium
CGTTCGTCCGCAGCGCTATCCCGGCCTTGGTGGAAGCAATCAATGGCCGGACCACTGCGGGAGGACTCACCTTCCTGAGCCGCATGCCAATCAGGCTGCCCAATCCCAACCGAACGCCCGAGAAACGGGCTTCAATGAAAAGTCGAACCGGTATGAATGAGGCAATGACGGCTACCAACACGATGCCGATTATGAATGCAACTACGCCCACACCAAGGGTCAGTTCTTCCATCGATCAATCCCTTTCTTACAGAGCCTCTACACTCCTGGCTAGTCGTCAACCGGCTCGACAACGAGCCGGTATCCTTCGGATTGAATGACACGCACGTCGGTGCCTTTGGCCACGAACCCGACATCTGACACAACGTCCAGCCGCTCGTCTCCAAGTTGCGCCGTTCCGGCAGGCCTCAAATCAGTTACGGCTACTCCCTCCACCCCAATGAGGTCTTCACGTATTGGCTCCGCGATGTAGCCGGCGGATCGGTCAGTCGCAGCCTGAAGGAATATCCCTCGCCCACCCGTGCTCGTGGGCAGGTACTTCAAAATCACAGTTAGCACGACAGCGACTATGCTCGCCGCGACGACGAGGATTCCCGACGCTCTCGCCATGTCGCTCCAGGTGGGAATCGCCCCCAACAGCGCCATGAACGTGGCAACGCCTATGCAGGTGATGGCCACAATGCCTGCCAGCCCGAAGCCCGGCACCACGAAGATCTCAATGCCCATTGCGATCATGCCGACACCCAGGAGAATTATCTCCTCCCATCCCGCGAGGCCCACTATCAGGTGGCTGCCGAAGAATGCTGCAAGTGAGAGCACTCCCGCCATGCCGGCGATTCCGAATGACGGAGTTTTTATCTCGATGATGAGTCCCAGAGTCCCGATGGAAAGGAGAATCGGAGCGACAATCGGGTTGGAGAGGAATCTCACAAGGCCTTCCGCCCAGTTCACAGATATGGTTGCGACACCGTTAGCTTCTAGGCCCACCTGACTGAGCAGGTCGTCCATATCGGCGGCCTCACCCTGGGCGACGCCGAGCTCGATGGCCTCTTGGCCGGTGAGCGTGAGCAGTTTTCCTGATTCCACGACACCATCAATCTCGATCTCTTCATCGACCATCGCTTCGGCAATACGCGGATCGAGACCGCGTCTCTCTGCCAAGGCACGAAACTCCCCTCTCATGGCCGACACCATCTTCTCAGACGCCTTTTCCCCAGCGCCTACCACCGGAGTAGCTGCACCTATCGAGGATCCGGGAGTCATGAATATCGAATCGGCCGCGAGAGCTATCATCGCTCCCGCACTCCACGCGTTATGACTCACGAGCGCATACACGGGAATCTGACTGGCGGAGACTGCCACCACGATCTTCTGTGCAGCATCAACGCGGCCGCCAAACGTATCGATGTCGAGCACGACTGCCGGCGCCCCTGCTTCGTTGGCCTCGCGAACGGCTCGGCGAACGTAAGGCGCGAGTCCCAACTCGATCGTACCGGTTACCACGATGCGACTAACCGGTTCTCTTTGTGCCGTCGCCGGTTGAACGTGAAGAGCAACGCACACGGCGGCCGCGACTAATTGCCAGCGCATCAGTGATTCTCCCTCTGATGAAGTAGCACCCCCAAGACACAAGGTAGAGAAACTTCGGCACCTGCGGAAGGTGGGATCACGAGAGATCCAAGCCTTCTACACGTGCGCGCCGTGCCAATCGGGATGCTATTGCGGTCA
>CAYTDU010000513.1:1738-4458 GCA_964436395.1 uncultured Gemmatimonadaceae bacterium
ACCGCGGTTTAGTACTAAACTATTAGGCAAGAAAAGACTGCGGCGTGCTGAGCCGGGCTAGCGTGGTCCCGCTCGTCCCCTCCCGACGAGTTAACTTGCTGGGCAGCAAGGCGCTCAACGCACCGCAGTTTTTTTCTTGTTCCCCCGCGCTCTTTGCAATTCTTACACCAACTGCGCTTCCATCGACCAAACTATTGTAATTAAATCACTTAGCTTCTCACTGTTCCACAAAGCGGAGTTGATTGTGACCGGATACGAGTCACCGCGTTCCCATTTCCGGACACCCGGCTTCTGGAAATCATCTTAGTTCCCGCAGACATCGCACCCCGAACAAGAAACCAGGCGTTCGCCAAGGTATGCCAGCAACAAGCGTCGTCGGCATCGCCGAGTGTGGACGTAGCCACGCATAGCGTCGAGGCCACGCTTCTTCGCTTCCCAGAGCGTTGACACGGATTTCCCACGAGACTTCCTGCCATTGACGCCGGCCATGCGCGCAGCAAGCACCAGATCGCCTGTGGTCCACAGCATTTCGCACCGCGATGGTGCGCCATCGCGCCCCGCTCTACCCGCTTCTTGGAAGTAAGCCTCTGGCCGCGTGGGAACACCAAGGTGGATGACGAGACGCACGTCTGGCTTGTCGATGCCCATGCCGAAGGCGTTCGTCGCCACCATCACCTTGATCCTTCCTTCCAAGAATCTGGAGAGGAGCGCTTTTCTGGCCGGTGCGGGTAACCCGGCATGGTACGGTGCGGCTTCAAAGCCCCAGCTTCTGAGCAGGGTTGCCACGCCGTCTGTGCGACTCCTAGTGGGTACATATATGATCGCCGTACCGTCACTTCGCCTTAGCAACCGTGCCGCTTCACGCACCCGGTCTCCCTCTTTGGCGAAACGTCTGGCCGAGAAGAACAGGTTTGGACGGTCGAAAGACTGGGCCACTCTCACTGGGTGCTTCAAGCGGAGGACATTCACTATGTCCGCTCGTGTGGCCGGCGTAGCCGTCGCGGTTACGGCCATCGTCGGAGGACGGCCCACTGCTCGTCTGAACAAGCCAAGCGTTCGGAAATGAGGCCTAAAGTCGTGTCCCCACTCGCTGATGCAGTGTGCTTCATCGATTGCCAGAAACGAAATTGTGAGGCGTGGAAAGGCATCCACCAGCCCCCTCACACGCTCCGGTGCCACGTATAGCAGTTTGAGCCTGGCGCTTCTCAAGGCTTCTAGGACTGCTCGCTGAGCATCGGGTCGTTGTGTGCTACTGAGGTACGCTGCGGAAACTCCTCGTTTCACCAACGCACCCACCTGATCCTGCATGAGTGAGATCAGTGGTGACACGACCAAGGTCATTCCCTCCAACACCAGCGCCGGGACCTGAAAGCAGAGCGATTTCCCACCGCCCGTTGGCAGGACGGCGAGGCAATCACGGCCCTTGAGAGCTGTAAGGATGGTCTTGCGTTGATGGTATCGAAAGTCGGGATACTGCCAAACAGACCGGAGGATCGCCCTTGCGTCCTCCAATCCAAGTGTCGGCTTTACTACCTGTTGTCGGTTTTGTCGAGTCGCAGACATAGGAAAGGCTCACCCCGCGGCTTTCCACCCAATATCTCAGGGGCGGGGCGGTCAGCCTTAACCAATCTTTTGCATCCAGTACCAGAAAAATGAAACTTCGTGACCCGCTAGAGTTGTACTGAAGCCTGCTCGTCAGCTCGGGCGCAGGAGAATCAGGTCGGCGACCATGGGGCGATGATCCGAGCCAAAATCCGGGCCCACCAATGCGCGCACACAGTGTAGTGCGTCACCAACCAAAATGTGGTCTATGCGCGCCCTAATCCAACCGGCGTAGCGAGTGAATCCAAAGCCCCACCCCGAATGCGAGAAGGCGTTGCGCATATCACTCCAGTTGCGTTGATATATCACACTCTCTACCGGCAGATTGAAATCCCCAAGCACTACGACTGCACCGCTATCGGTATCAACCCACCTACGTGCCTGGCGACTTTCTATGTCCCTGACCACGGACTTCGACCGGAGCCTGTCAAGACCTTCTGAGACGTTGCCTTCCCGCACCGGTGCCAATCCCTTCCGCGGCGTGTCGAGATGAAGGTTCGTCAGATGGAGCGCCTCTCCGTCGATGTCTATCGTGTACTCGACTACAATCCCAGACCCATCGGCGGCCCGGATATTCTCTCGATCGAACTGTCTTGTGGCTGTGATCGGATAGCGACTCGCGAGACAGAGCTGCTCTCTCGCGTCCGTGAACCAGGCAATGTCGGGCAACTCTCGGACGGCTGCTGCCAAAGTACTGCCGCACTCCTGAAAACCGATTATGTCTGCCCGCGTCTCCTCAATTATCCAGGGTAGGGGCGTATCTAGGCTTTCTCCTCCCTGCGCATTGAAAGTGACCACCCTGATGCGCGTACCGTCCCCGTCTCGATCAAACCAACTCCGCCACCCCAGATTGAAGCCCATTATGGGGCCAAGCGTCACGACGCTCGCAACCGCCAATGGAATCAACAGCAAGTAGCGCTTCAAAAACACGGCAGTCACAGCAAGCCCCAACGTTGCAAAAAGGAGCACCCAGCGGGGCCCAAAGAGAAGGACCGTCATAGGTCCCCACACGTCGCCGAGCCGCCACAATCCGGCCCATACCAGAAGCATCGCGCACAGGTAGCCCCATATTCCGCACACAGTCAGCCGCTCGAATGTAGTCGCTCTCGCGCAATTCG
>CAYTDU010000514.1:0-4457 GCA_964436395.1 uncultured Gemmatimonadaceae bacterium
ACGAATAGCAATCGCGTGGCTAGTAGCCGTCTCCGTCGCTGGCGCATTGGTCGCGCTGCGCTGATCGGGGTTCAGCTTGTTGTTGAGCCACTTGAGCTTATCAAGAAAGGTGGACAATCGGCTCTCGCCTTTTCTCGTGCGGGTTAAGCACGGTGATCACTTGTCAAATCTCGCCTAAAGGCGTCTCGAATAATACGACGGCGCCTGTGCTTGCTGGGTCGGCTGTGGTTCGCCGCCAGACAAGTAGTTCTTCAAAGTGTCCCAAAACGAATTGGGCAGCGCGGCATTCGCGTTAGGGTTGCCCTGCTCCCCACTGAAAGCGTTTTCAATCTCGTCGTAGTTCGGATACTCAGGTACCGCAGCCGCGTTTTGAGTTCCAGCCTTCAACGACTCGATCTCGTTATTCAAGTATTCGACCCAAGCCTGAAGATTCTGAATAGCCTCCACGGGCTGGACCGACTGGATGTTCTCGATCTCCTGTGAAAGAGACTCAACCCAGGATTGAATCTGTGAGGTGTCTACCTCCGCGGGCTGCTCCATAGCCGGATCGTCAAACCGGGATTGCCACTCCGATTTGGGCCAACCCCCGTCCTGCCCAACCTTGCGGGCAAGCCTTTTGAAACCCTGCTCTGAGATGCCGCCAAGCCGCATAAAGCGTTCTCCCCTTAAACCGGAGTCTTCATCGAAGCGTTGTTCGCCAACTCCGCGATAGCTTGAAACCGGTCGAACAAATCCGAAATAAGCTCCGCCAAAACGTCAGGGTCCCCGCCAGGACCCGCGTTTTCCTTAATCGGACGAAGAAAAGTGTCCTTCAAGTCCTCGACGTTGTACATCAGTTCTTCAATGTCTCCTTCAACGTCAGACTTTACCCACTCGGAAACCTCCTCGGGCGTACCAGTAATCCACGCCAGCCGGCGAAATCCCGCCTCAGAGATCCCCTTGCGCATTAGGTGAACTTCCGCTTCTTGACGTAGTTCAGAGTCGCGGAAACGTTGATAATCCGGTCGCCTTGGACAGCATAGTTCCGCCCCAACGAGGAGAACCAACATCCATCATAGACGTACACACTGACAGTTCCGTCGTACTGCGTCCAGCGCTCCTGAATGGTCAACGGGTTGTTCTGGTTCGAGAGCATCTCATTGAGATCAAAACCAGTCCCCCACGCCTCCTCCATGCGCTTCGTGAACAGATCATACCGAGACACTTGAATGGTGGTTCCAGCAACATTGCCGGGTACATTCTCGATGATCTCGCCAGTAGTCGCGGGATTCAGCTCGTACACGGGAGTAACCGTTCGGGACTGGCTAGGTGCCCACGATTGGATCAAGCCCACCGTGACACCCCCCGCGCGGATTGCTACCGCATGACTAGTGGCAGTTGAAGTGTTTGGAATTCCCATATTCTAACTCCTGTATCTTACTGCCTTGTGTAGCGTATAAGCTACTGAAATCATTAGGCTAACTCCCATCAAGACGCGAAGAAGGGGTTGTCAACGCTGTACTCGCCGAAGAAGCGCTTCGCCGGGTATCTCAGGTTGTACCAGTACCTAAAGTAGAACGTCCGGGGGTCGCTCGTCGACTGCCACGCTTGAATATCGGCTGCGGGATCGATGTCCCGGGTGTTCCCCGAGGAATCCGTGTAAGGACCGATCGTCCCGTTCTCGATATTCGCCAGGATCCCCAGCATGATCCACTGCTTAATGTCCACGAGGAAGTCGGCAACGTCAGTCGGCACAACCCCCACGAGGTTAGCATCCACCAGCGTATTGATCGTGGAAGTGACCACGTCCTTCTGCCAAGACGCCGCAGGCTCCTCGAAGTGCACCACCCCCGAACCACCCGCTTCGGTAGTGATCGGGTCGAGCATCCGCAGATTACCCGCGTCCAGAGTGACAACGAGAACCCCGTTATCCGCCAAGGTATGACGCTCACCCTTGGTGTACTCCTCAAAGGTATCGATGTCGAAGCCCGTGATGGTCTTGCGAACCATAACGTCCGCAGCCCCCGGAAGCGAGGTGAAGTACGCCGCAACCGCAGCCGCGAGATAGGAGCCATCCAGCGCCCGGGTAACCTCGGAACCGTCCTCCAGAGTCAGCACACGGTCGATGTCACACGGCGCAACCAGGGTTTGACGACCACGCCCCGGAGAGGTAGCACCCGGCTGTAGAGTCTGAGTAGCGCGGTACACCAGAGTATCCGGAGTATCGGGGTCACCGACATCCGTACCACTCGCCATACCGTGCCAAGCCCGACGAGGCTTCTTCTCCAGAATCGAGGACTGCTCCGCGATATGAGCCTGGAGATAAGCTGCGGTATCCAGCGTGGTGTCCAGCACCACGATTTCGGTGATCCCCGACTTCTCCGCACAGTTGTCGATCGCTGTATGAATCTGGGAAGTCGTGGGGGACCCCGTCGCCGTGGCATCATTGATTTGCTGCAACCACAAGCTCGGAGCACCGTTCTCGAACGCCAGCAAGCCCGCCACTGCAAGATTGTTGGTCGTGTAGTTGGTAGAGGTCAGCGGAGACGTCTGCGCAAGCAGCGCCGACGTGTCGAACACCTGCACCGGAAGGTCGTATTCTGTGGTCGCCCGCGTGTACTCGTATGTCACATACACCGTCGAGCCGAAGAAGGGGCGAGAGCCCGTGCCCAACGTCTCATAGGGTTGTGCAACCGAAGCGCCGAAGAACAAGGCAAACATGTCGTCGGCACCTGTGTAAAACACGATGCTCGAATCTGCCCCGTGAGAAGCCGGATAGGACTCAAAAGCGTTCTTGCAGGTGAGCCGCAGATAGCCCCCCGCGTCCTCTGCGGTGTGCCCATACTCGGGTCCGTAGTCGGAACTCGCCGCAAACGCCGCGTTGATGTCCTCGGCAGCCTCAGCCGCAGTCACAGCCGCAGGCGCCGCACCCGTGACGGTAACGGTAACCACCGGACCACCATTCAGCCCGATGTACAACTTGTCCAGAGTGGTCGTATCATAGGTCTCGATGATCGTTGCAGTAACAGTGGCTTCCGCGGAAGTAGCAAGATGCCAGTCCAGCGTGTTTCCGGTCTTCTCATAGTCCGTATTAAGCACATAAGACGAGCTACCGGGGTACGTGCCCACGCGAATAAGGGTCTGAAGCGGAGTCGCAGTAGCCGCCTCGTCAAGCGGGTCCGTAAGACTGTCGATTGAGACGTACTCGATCACGTACTCCGCGGAAGCCGTGTAAGAACCATCAGCCACGATGACGTAAGTGTCGGCTTGCACACCAGCAGTAGCCGTGGGAGCCCAACCCGTATTGGACACCTCCGAGGCACCGTCATTGGTGGATTCAGTCGACAAGAAAATCTTGATATCGCTTGCGCTGGTGGTAATCGGAGACGTCAGCGTGATGATGTCGTTGGCTACACCCACCGCACTGGAAGCGAACGCTGCATACGCCGTGCCGTAGTCGGAATAGTAAGTACCCAGCGCGTTACTCAACTCGTAGTTGATAGCGTCCGCAATGTCAGTACCCGCTGCCGCTGCTGGAGCACCGCCCACTGCGGTGACCGCAGCATCGAGATCGATGGTCACAACAGGGTTCCCATCTGCTGACATCGTAAAGTACTGAGCAGTACCCGTACCCGAGGAGACGTCAATCGCCGCACCCCCCCACTCGGTGCCCACCAGAGTCGCCGCAGCGAAGCTCCACTCTCCGTAACCCATCGCGTTATCGTTCTTGTACAGAATCGCGTTGGTACGGTCCCGATTGCAAGGATTGGCGAGAACGTGAGTATACGGAGTAGACGACGACCAAGACGCCAGCGTCTCGTCGTAAATCTTACCACGAATGACGACTTCATCCGTTGCACGCTTCGTTCGCGGAGCAATACCCACGAGGCAAAGTGCACGAGAAGCAGTTACATTAATAGAACCAGGAGTTTGAACCTCTCCGATATACACACCCGGATCAGTATAACCAGTAATCGAAACCATGTGTTTGACCCTTTCGAAAAAAGGTTAAAGTCTACACCACAGTCTTGATTATACGGTAGAAATTGTTGGAAAATTAAAGCAGGGGAAGGTTACGTGCGTATTTTTCCGATATAGCTCGTTCCGGGGTAGTCTCCGGCAGGAATAGTGTCGTCGTTCGTTAGCGTAATCTGATTCCCAAAGACCGGGGCTTCCGTAATACGCTTGTCGATATAATCAATCACCGTGACTGGAATACTCCCACGAACCGAGTAAATTCTGTCGTAACCTTCCTGCCCAGGACGGGGGACGGTAGTCTCACCGCTCCAAGAAAATTGCCCACTGAAAATAATATGAAACCACTCTTCGGGGTCCAACCCACGCTCGAAATAACTACGACCCAGGAGTTGAAAATGCCGTTTTTCCATATAATACGTAAAATACGTGTACACGAGGTCGGCGAGTTCCTGCTTCGTGTTCAGATCGTCCGAAATTACATCAATGTTGATCACCATATC
>CAYTDU010000515.1:0-4455 GCA_964436395.1 uncultured Gemmatimonadaceae bacterium
GAGCGGCGTCTTGAGCTCGTGCGATACAGAGGATACGAAACGCGAGCGCATCTGCGCCGTTGCGAGTTCACGCTGCACATCACGCCACTGTAGATACGCACCGAACAAGGTGACACTCACGACCAGCAGAATCACCGCAAGGTAGAACCAGCGCCTGAGGTCCCACGACTCGCCAGCTGTGCCTGGTACATCCGCGGCGAAATGAACCCTCAGCCCCGGGAACTCGGCTCCCAACAATTCACCGTTGGAGCTAGGGTTCGCGTCGAGTGTGGCTGCAGCTGCTGTTCCCGTTGCCGCCACTGCTTCAAGACTCTCGAAGGTCTTTTGTGCTCGAACTGCTACGAGAATTGCGGCGCCATCCTCGGCGGGCGAAGACACACCGACAAGCCAGTCAGCTCGATCCCACAGCACCCAAATCGTCCGTGTCGCGTTTGCCGGGTCCAACGAGATCGGCAAGCTCGCAAGATCCTTCTCGAGGGCAATTGCGTTCTCAGTCGTTGTGATTCGGTCGGCAAGGTTCAGCGAAACCTCGCGTACCCGATCAATGATTGCGGAGTGGGTGACTTCGGCCGCTACAGTGTCTACCAGATCGCGAAGCAAATAGAGTTGCCCCGGGGAAAACCACTTCGCCGACTCGAGTTCACTTACCACACGATCCAGCACATCCGTATGAGAGTTGCCGGACTCCAACAGTCTCGAGGCAGCGTATGACCACAGGCCAACACCAAACTCGTCGGTCACGTCGGATGGAGACGCGAGCGCCGCGCCCAGGTAGCGCTGCGCAGATTGCTCTCGTCCCTGCTTCAGAGACACGCGCCCGAGAAGTAGTTGGGCATAGGTCCGCTGCACTGGATTGCCGGCCGCACTCCAAGCCCTCTCGTACGCAGCCGCCGCACCACTGACATCCCCGCCAGCAAACTCAGCATGCTCCCCTTCAGCGATACTTTCACCAAAAACACCCAGGCTGAGCGAACGCATTGCTCGTTCCGCGCCAGGATTCTGTTCCCATGGGAGAACGAGATGGCCGTTGCCAACACGCGCTACCAGCACGACAGTGGGGTCAGTGTATTGGGTAGAAAGGAGAGGGCAGCCTTCGCTTTGAAGTCGAATCTCTTCGTCCACACATATGCTGCTCAGCCGAGCTGACAGCTCCTGGCGGATCTGGCGCGTGACCAGGCGTTGATCGTCTGCCAGGCGCCTTTCGATCAGCTCGCGTTCCTGATTGACAATGAGCACGCCGAGCGCAACCAATACGGCGCACGGGAGTACGACCGCGACGAGGAACAAAACAACCTGCCGTCGATGCGCAAACGGTGCCATGGCCTATGCCAATCCTGGGGGACACTTCAATTCTAACGCACGAACCGCCCGATTATGTCATGGAAGTGTCAGGGGGGGCTGTTGATCGACCTCCGACGCCAACGCACAAAGCTGAACCTGCAACCGCGGCACGCGTGAATTTGATCATGCTTGCACGGATTTGGTATAGAGATTCACAACAGATCTGCTATCGTGCACGCGCGGCATGGTAGTCCGTGCGAAAAACGCGCGTTCTGGGCCAACGGCTCCTGTCAGAACTGCCGACCAAGGGTGCTGGCGTGGCGGAATTGGCAGACGCAGTCGATTCGCACTCGACTGGGCGAAAGCCCGTGTGGGTGTGCCTGCGGTGAGCCTGCGGCTCATCCTCACCATGCTTCGCAACGACTCCCACCGTCAGCACCGCCGTGCCATTGACACGCTCGTAGTCGCGACATAACGTCTTATCGTCGAGTGCGAGTCTGCAGCAGTTCCGCTGCATCAGTGAGCCGGGGGGCGATAGCCCCCGGCTCTTGTGCTTCCCGTCCAACACATCCTGATCCCACCAGCTACCCCCTTTGCGTTCCTACTCATGACCCACCACTCACCAACACGTGGCGCTCACACTGCCAACACAGTAGTCTCCACCCATGGCTCCACTCGACTGGCTGATCGTCGCGCTGTATCTGATGTTCGCTCTCGCCGTCGGCCTGGTGTTCAGAAAACGCGCCGGCAAGAACATCACCGAGTACTTCCTGTCTGGGCGCAACCTCCCCTGGTGGATCGTCGGCACGTCGATCGTTGCCACCATGTTTGCCGCCGACACACCGCTCATGGTGACGGGTCTCATTGCGAACGATGGAATCGCCGGGAACTGGTTCATCTGGAACTTCGCGGCAGCTCACATCCTGGCGACGTTCTTCTTTGCGCGCCTATGGAGGAGAGCCGGGGTAATCACTGATCTGGAATTAGTTGACATCCGTTATTCGGGGCGTCCGGCGCGGGTGCTGCGCGGCTTCCGCAGTGTCTGGGAAGGTGTGGTTCTCAACAGCATCATCCTGGGGTGGGTGATCCTCGCGATGGTCAAGATTCTCGATGTGCTCGTGAACCTCGACGCCGCTACAGCGCGCCTCGGGATCGACGCGTTCATCGACGGCAGGTGGTTCGGGATACTGGTCTGCCTGTTCGTTGCGGTGGTATACACGGTGCTCTCGGGATTCTGGGGCGTCGTGATGACCGACTTCGTGCAGTTCCTGCTTGCGATAGCGGGGGCGATCGCGTTGGCCGTGATTGCGCTGTCTGATATCGGCGGTATTGCAGAACTGAAACTGCGACTCGCGGAACAGTACGGCGACCTCGCCGACGGTTACTTGAGCTTCTTTCCCGACAAAAGCAGTGCTTCACTTCCACTGGTCACGTTTGTGGCGCTGATTGGGGTGAACTGGTGGGCCACGCGCGATGCCGGCGGCACGGCCTATATGGTGCAGCGAATGCTGGCCGCCAAAGACGAGCGGCACAGCTTCCTGGGTGTGTTGTGGTTCTGCTTCCTGCACTACGTGATTCGGCCGTGGCCGTGGATCATCGTCGGGCTGATTGCCCTGGTCGTATTCCCCACAATCGAAGACAAGGAGTTGGGTTACCCGCTCATGATCGTCGAGTATCTACCCACGGGGCTCTTGGGATTAATGCTGGCTAGCATCGTCGCGGCATTCATGAGCACAATCGATACACTGCTCAACTGGGGTGTCTCCCTGCTGGTGAACGATGGGTACAAGGCGTTCGTCAACAAGAGTGCGAGTGACGAACACTACGTGAAGGTGTCACGACTGCTTGTGTTGGTCCTGATGATCGTGGGCGGCGGTGCCGCATACATGATGCAGTCGATTCGCGGCGCTTGGGAACTCTTCTTCGGTATGACGGTCGGGATCGGTGGCGTGTACATCATGCGGTTCTGGTGGTGGCGCGTTAACGCCTGGAGCGAGATCGCCGCCTGGATATCGACGGCGGTCGTTTACGTCGGTTTGTACTTCCACAACCCGAACATCACTTTCGGGTGGCATCTAATCATCACTGCCGGTGTGTCGACGGCGTGTTGGTTGCTCGTGGCGATTATCACGCCGCCAACCGACGAAGAGAAACTGATAGCGTTCTACGAGCGTGTGCGTCCAGGGACACCGTGGTGGAAACCCATTGCGGAACGCAGTTCGGTAGCGGTGGACCAGATGGGATGGTCAGACATAACCAGCTGGTTGGCCGGACTGGTTTTCATCTACTGCGCGATGTTTGGCGTTGGGAAGGTGGTCTTGGCCGAGTGGGTTCCAGGTCTGGTGTACCTTACGGTGGCGGTTGGTGCAGGCATCGTCGTGTACCGCGGCTCGGTGCTGGAACTGAAGACGGGAGAGAATCAGACATGAAGAAGATCAATGTCGTATATCCCACGACGTTGAACTTCAGGAGCAGGTTGCTGCGATGCAGGAAGTGGGCGTGGTATTCGAGGCATGCTGAGCATGCTCCGACAGTTGCGGTGTCTCGGAAAGGCTCCAACAGCTTGGCGTGAACGTGAAGTACATGGGCACAGAGTTGACGGAGTTCACCGCCAACCCAGGCTGGCACACGATTACTTTCTAGGCGGCTATGGCGGCAACCGTCTATCCAAGCCCTCCTTCAGCGTCTTCTGACCGCGGACGATCTCTTCGACCGTCTCAGCCAACCTGTTGGCGAGCGTTGTTAGCTGCGGGAATCTCTTTCTTGTAGCCGATCTGTAGATCGCGTGTGATGTGGTGTTGAACCCCAAGAAGCCGCCTAGCAAACCCAACGGCAGAAGCACAACCGGCATCGCCAGGAACCCGATCGTGGCTGTGAAGACCAGCCCGACAGCTGCTCCCCCGGCGGCACCCAGAATCGGCGCGAACATTTCCGGGCCTACCATTGCCAGGTTCTCTTCGATGTGGATTCGGGTGTGACCTTCCTGGGGCCTGATGGTAACCATCACGTTGCGTCCCATTCCGCCCGGAGGGGACGCACTCCAAGTCAGTGCTCTTCCTAGCGTGCTAATGTGCCCAGTCGTTCCGATTGCAGAGCGCATTTCATCAACCAAGTAAACGTACTGATCGCGAGATATCTCGCCGGCTACCGATCTGGTCACCTCGTGCTTCTGTG
>CAYTDU010000516.1:0-4432 GCA_964436395.1 uncultured Gemmatimonadaceae bacterium
GGTCAGGTTTCTGCCCAGCAGGTAAGCTACGGCTACTCCCGGCAGCACTGCGTGAGCACCCGAGGTTTCGTGTGTTGATGGAGAGGTAGTGCGTCGAGAAATAAACTGCTTAGGTGTTCAATGCTGATTGTCTTGTTACGCAACGTTCCACATGATTTTGCCTAACACACCAGCCAAGCGTACGTTTAGTTCTATGAAATGCTCGGGCAGGAAATGACCGTCCGAAGGGCACGACAAGGGTCAGAAACGGAGCAAACCAAAGTGGGCGTAAAGAACCTTCAAGAAGATGCAGTAAGGCAGAGGTACGAGGAATTGAAATCCACTATACCTGATTTCTGTGGCTGCCCAATGTGTGAGGACGATGTCCTCGTCTACGCCCTAAACCGTCTTTCACCGCGGTATGTGGCCCAACCCGCCGGTGAAGTGATTACGCACGTCTCGCTTGGGTCTGAGCAGCCCCAGGCAGACATTTCGGTGGTCATCTTGGAAGGGATACGACTCGTTTCTGCTGAACCACGCCCCGGCCACCCGCCGCGGTAGAGGGACGAAAGGTCAAGGCAGACAGGCGAGAGCCAACAATGGTCGTCCGAGCTTCCGTTCATATCTCGCTCGGCATTGCCGGTTAGCTTCATGTAGGTGTTCAACGCCGCTCCTGAAATCTCCTCCAGATCACGAGTAGTGGAAGCAGTACAACACCAGCTCATACCGGTTGATTTTCGGTAAATATTCGGGTATCGTATGAGTGTCATGTCTGACCCTAGACCTCCTAAGATCACACGCCGCGACGTCGACGGTTGGCTGTTCAAGATCGAACACGATATCAAGTCGACGCTGAAGGGGCCGGCCGGCGAACTAAGAGCCCGGTTGGCGCTGCTGCTCAGTCGCGTCCAGGGCTGGAGAGAGAAGCTGGGAGTGAAGCAGTGAGCGCCGCATGCATTTGCACTGATTGACTCAAACACCAGGTAGGGGCGATTGTTACGTTTGTGGCCGGGAATGTCCGGCCCGGGGCCTTCTTTGAAGTACCTCTGGACGAAGACATGCGGGATATGTTGGATTTCGTGTTCGGGCTGAACGTATCGATTGATTTGCCGTAGGACTAGTCGTTCAACTCCACCTCGGTCGTTTCCTGGGTGAACGTAGCCTGCGTGATAGTCAGTCGGAACTCGGACTTAATTAGCAGGATGCCTGCTCGATTGCTCATATCATTTCGTATCGGCCAGCTGGCGTCGTCACGGAGTTGCTGGACGATCGACCTGGTTGAATCGATCAGCTGATTTGCTGCGTCATCGGGCATCTTGCCATGATCCGCCAGCTTGTCGACGACGCGCGCAACGTGACCCAAGAACCGAGCTGCGGGGAGTCCACGCCCATGCTCCAGTGCCTTGGATGCCAGCTCGAGGGTTTTCAAGAGATGCCGCGCTCGGCGCCCAGAGATCTTCCCTTCATCCTTTAGCTGGCGGACCAAATCCGCCATCTCGTCAATCTGCTCTCGCGGGCTCAGGCTCTCCTGAGTCTCCTCGGCTGACGATGACAGATCGCCATTCAGCTGGAATAGTGCAGTCGTCTCCTGTGAGAGCGTAATCGACCACGCGCTGAGAGTGACCTGGTCGGTCCGTGACGCGAGCGTTGAAACAGCATTTTCCCGCGCTTCGTCACCACAACCACAGGTCGCGGCACTCAAGTTTTGTAGAGCCTTGTACGCCGAATAGGCTCCGATGCTTTGGATTTGCATGGTGTCCCCCTCAGAAGCCTGCACCATCTAGCATCGGCTTCCGTGTGGAGATCTTGAGGGGAGGGAGAACTGCAGCTAGGTACGGCTTTTCAGTACCGCGGAATCAGGGCGTTCTCCACGATGTCGATCGAAATGGCACTCGACAGGTTGTACACGGTCTTGTCGCCGTCAGGCATCGTGACGATCAACAGTCCGCATTCGGCACTCTGAGTTATTCACTCTATACGCAGCGCCTCTAGCGGATCAATCCGTGCGGCTCTCCGTGCCGGAAGTGTTGTAGCCGACACCGCGCAAATAACGAGCAAGATCGGAGCGCCAATGAGTATCAGCGGGTCTGTGCTGCTGACGTCGAAGAGAAGGCCGGAGAGAAATCGCATCAAGAAGAGACCGGCTGGCAACCCGATGAGTATCCCGAAGGTTGCCAGCTTCGCGCCCTGTCCTACGAGTAGCCGTCCTACATCGCCTCCATCGGCGCCGAGCGCCTTGCGCACGCCGAGTTCATGGCACCGTTGTCTCATCGATACGTTGATCACCCCGTACACGCCTACTACCGCCAGGACGAGTGCCAGAACCGCAAAACAGGTAACGAGCGTGGTTACGAATCGCGGTGCTGCCAGAGATTCTGCCGTGAGTTGGTTCATTGTTCTAACTTCGGCGACGGGAACCGATGCATCGACGGACCAAATCGCTTCGCGCGCATCGTCTGCACGCGCTCGCGCGTCTCCGTCGAAACGCACGACTATGGCCATTGCCCGCCAGTAGGTCTGAGTCTGCGGAACGTAAACTACGTTTCTCCTGGCATCAGCCAAATCGGTGTAACGCACATCTCCCACTACGCCTACAACCTCCAGGGGGCTTTCCGTAATGCGCTCGTGGGTCCAGATTCTCCTGCCGATCGGGTTTTCGGCCGGGAACAACTGTCGGGCGAACGATTCGTTGATGATCGCGACTCCAGGACCTTTGGGAAGGTCGGACTCATTGAAGCTCCTTCCGCGCATGATGGGGATCCCCATCGTGCTGAAGAAACTTCTACCGACAATGTTCCAATTGGCTCGGTGGCTTGCAGCGTCAGACTGATCGGTTCCACCATCAACCCAAACTGGGACGTTGTCGAATAGCCCGTCTGGCGAAAGCGGCAGGCCAGACACCGCCGCCGCGGACACTACACCTGGAAGTGACTTGATCTGTTCGGTGAAGTCGCGGTACTTCTGACCGATCCTCCTGTCTTCGGGCGACCCTGGTGCGTAGTGCGGTAGGAAGACTTTCATGGAGAGTACCCCGTCCTCCCGAAATCCGGGATCGGTCGACAAGAGCTTCAGGGTGCTTTTTGCGGTCAGACCGGCTCCTAGCACCAGTACCGCGGAAAGCGCCACTTGCAGGACGCTCATGGTGTTCCGCGCTCGTCTCCCAGCGGGCCCGAAGCCGGCACGCGCACTCCCGTCGGTAAGGGCCTGGCGGATGTCGAGCCTGGCCGCCAGATACGCGGGAGCCGAGGTGAATAGCAGCCCGGTTGCCACGGCGACACCAAGCCCAAAAGCCAAGAGCCGAATGTCGACTTGCGGATCGTGAATCTCGATGAGATTCGCAGGAGCGATTGCCGATAGCAGACTTGTGCCCCATACCGCCACCACAACACCCAGGAAACCGCCAATCATTGCTACGAGCAAACACTCGAACACCAGCGGTCGAATCGATCGACTCCGCCCCGCCCCAATTGCGGCGCGAATGGAGATCTCTTTGCGCTTGCCGAGTGAGCGCTCCAGGGCGAGATTGGCCACATTGGCGCAGGCGATGAGAAGAACAACGCCAACGCTTGCCAGAAGGAGCCAGAGAGTACGTGGGGTGTTTGCCCCGACGATACGAGTGCGAAGAGGAACCACGCGCGCGCCTGTTCCTGCACGGGTGTTGGGGCGCTCCGCTGCGGCGCGTCGGGCGATTTGGTCGACGACGAGAGTTGCCTGTGAAATCTCCACCCCGGATTGAAGCCGAGCGACAGTCGAGTATCCCAACGCGTCCCGCTCCAACACGTAGTCGGGAGGTGCCTCCGCACCGAATGTCAGAGGAATCCAGATCTCAGCAGCGCGTGGCCATCTTGCGCCCGACGGGATGACCCCAACTACTTCGTAGGGCTCCTCGTCGAGCACGATCGTTGTTCCGAGCATGCCGCGATCGCCACCGAACCACCTTCTCCAAAATCCCTCGCTCAGGATGGCGACCTTGCCGCTACCGCGATCGTGCTCTTCAGGCGCGAAGTAACGCCCCAAGACAGGAGCTGCACCGAACACCTCGAAATATCTGTATGATACCACCGCACCTTTGATGCGCTCAGGGCGATTGTCACCTGTGACATTGAAATTCCAGTCGAGCCACAGGCCGACTCTTTCGAAGACCTCTGGTTGATCTCTCCATCTCAGGTAGTCGGCGTACCCAACTGGGCCGTCCCACACGTTTTCTGCTGGATTCGTGAGAACAGGCACCACGAGTTCGTGAGCCTTCAGGTAGGGAAGGGGACGAAAAAGCACTCCATTGATGACGCTGAATACCGCCGTGTTGGCACCGATGCCCAGCGCCAACGTCAGAATTGCCACGATGGTGAAACTCGGATTCCTCCGAAGCCCGCGCACTGACTGGCGGAGATCCCGAGACAGCTCGGCTGCCGCAGGGACAGTTCTCCGCCACAATCTCATAATTCGCTTGGGC
>CAYTDU010000517.1:0-4427 GCA_964436395.1 uncultured Gemmatimonadaceae bacterium
AGTCGCCTTGCCGCACTCGAACAAGTCGCCGTCGAAGTCAATCGGGATTATCCCAGCGGCGCATGGGAAACATTGACGGACACGGTTGAAACGAATGCGTTCAGTTGGGTTGTTCCCGAACCTCATAGATTCCTGCATTCAGATCTCCTAGCCTCTCTGCTTTATGGAGTTCTCCAGGATAGTCGGAACGGAGAAAGATAGTACCGATTCCAAACGGCGGAAGCGCCGACCTGTTGCCCAGACTTGACCTCAAAGTGTGGTTGTGTCACGATGCCATAACGCACTCAGCGGAGGATCGAACTCGACGTGCCCACCTACACCACAGCATGCCCGAGGAACTGCTACAGCACTTGTGGTCTGATCGTGCAGGTTGAGGACGGTCGCATCCGTCGCATCGAGCCGCATCCCGACAATCAGGCGACGGCGCGCGGTGCCTGCCTCAAGGGTCTCAGCTACTACGAGCGCGTCTACTCCCCTGACAGGATCCTGTATCCCCTACGTCGCGACACCAGGACGGGCAGGTTCGAGCGAATCTCTTGGGGCGACGCTCTCGACCTGATTGCCGGGCATCTTCGCCGGTTTCGAAAAGAGAGTGGACCGCAGAGCGTGCTCTACTACTCCGGCAGCGGCACTAAAGGGCTGCTCAACGCGGTAGGTATGGATTTCTGGCGGGTCTACGGCGGCTGCACCACAACCTATGGAGATCTCTGCTGGCCGGCAGGGCTCGAAGCCACTCGACTGACACTCGGCGACAACAAGCACAGCGCTCCCTGGGACATCGCCCAGGCAAAGCTGATAGTAATGTGGGGGAAGAATGCCGCTGAAACCAACCTACATCAAATGCCATTCGTGGAGGAAGCACTCGAGCGCGGCGGAAGATTGGTAGTAGTAGATCCCCGAAGGACTGAGACATCGGAGCGCGCGGAACTCCTCATACAACCACGTCCCGGCACGGACGGTGCACTCGCGCTGGCGGTCGCGAAGAAGCTAATAGACGACGGTAGCATCGATAGGGAGTTCGTGCGGGACCACGTACTAGGATTCGAGGAGTACTCGGCTTCTCTGACTGAATTCACGCCGGAGAGAGCGGCCGAGATCACCGACGTACCAGCCCCGTACATCTGTCGGTTCGCTGACATTCTGGCGGCTTCGAGTCCAGTCACGATATGCCCAGGATTTGGCATGCAGCGATACACCAACAGCGGCCAGACTATGCGCGCAATCCTATCACTACTGGCAATCACCGGAAACATCGGAAAGCCCGGCGCTGGGTGGGTGTACGCAAATCTCCAGAGCCACATCTTCGACGCGGTCAAAGATCCTATCGGCTTCTTCCCACCTGACGAGCCTGATGGTGTCTTCAGGGTATCGATCTCGACAGCGTTGCTCGGCAGGCAGATGCTGGACACGCGAGATCCGCCACTTCGCATGGCTTGGGTTGAACGCGGCAATCCCGTCAACCAAAATCCTGACACGAACACCGTACTGGAGGCTTTTCGCAAACTCGAGTTTCGAGTGGTTGTAGACCAATTCCTGACCGATTCGGCTCGTGAAGCTGATATCGTTCTGCCCGCAAAGACCATGTTCGAGCAGACAGACGTGATCGGCGCGTATTGGCACCCCTACCTGCAGCTCAAACAGAAGGTGATCGAACCGCTGGGCGAGGTGAAGCCCGAATCGGAGGTTTATCGGCTGCTGGCTAAACGGCTTGGATACCCGGAAGACCAGCTAGCAGGCACTTTTCCCGGTGCATCGGACAAGGAAGTCGAACGGTACTTGGAGCGTAAGCTCGAACCATTTGACGGATTGTCGCTGGACGAGCTGCGCCATGGCCCCGTTCTACCGCCTGACCATCAAGAAGTGGCCTTCTCGGACATGGTGTTCCCGACGTCATCCGGAAAGATCGAGATACTCTCCTCAGAGGCAGTGGACCGTTGGAGGGTGGATCCACTCCCGACTTACGTTGAGCCCGAGGAGTCTACGCGTTCTAATAGTCCTTTGGCTGGGAAGTTCAATCTCAACCTGATCACACCCAACACGAAGAATCGCATCCACTCCCAGTTCAACAATCTCCGTATGATTGGCCAGTTCGGAGACTCGCCGGAAGCGATGATGAACCCCACCGATGCCGATGTCCGAAGTATCTTCGACGGGCAGACTGTCAGATTGTACAACGACCGCGGTGGAATTGAGCTGACCGCAAAGCTCGACAATGGTATCAAGCAGGGCTGCGTCTACGTCACAAACGGCTGGTGGAAGGAAACCGGCGGGTCGGTGAACTTCTGTTCGCTCGGTCGAGAGACAGACATGGGCTACGGCGCAGCATTTCACGACGTTCTCGTCGAAATCGAGCCAGCGTGAGATGACCGTCAATTTCACGTTCGATCAGGCAAAGTGTACAGGCTGCCAGGCCTGCATTCTCGCCTGCACCATCGAAAACGGCCTCGCTTTCGACCAGAGCTGGAGAACAGTCTATACGTACAACGAACGTCACTATCCAACCCTGCCGGTCCAGCACCTCTCTTTGTCCTGCAACCACTGCGAACACGCAGCCTGCCTCGACGCCTGTCCGGCGAATGCCTATTCCATTAACAACGATACCGGATTCGTCGAGTTCGATGAGACGAAGTGTATCGGGTGCAGGTACTGCACCTGGGCCTGTCCCTTCGGGGCACCAAGGTTCGACGGTTCCAAGGGTGTGGTCGGCAAATGCACATTCTGCAGCGACCGGCAGAAGGCGGGCAGCCAACCGGCGTGCGTGGAACTGTGCCCAACCGGAGCGTTGGGCGTGGATGTCCAGGAGGAAGAAGGTCGCCAACCGAAGGTACCCGGTTTCCCGATCACCAGCCTCGAACCGGCGATCACCATAACGCCGGCGAACGAGAACCGGACATTCACTGAGAATACGGAACCACAGCCGGGCAAGCCGTTCGTGCCGGAGCGAATGTACGGAGCCATGGGACCAACGTTGCGGACTGAGTGGCCGTTGATCTCCTTCACGTTCATGGTGCCGGTCCTGGTGGGTGTTCTATCCGCATCCGTCTTCACAGCACACAGACCATCCCCCTGGGTCTTCATCGGGATATCGGCGCTAGCCGCCCTCGTCAGCACTGCTCACTTGGGCAAGAAGGCCCGCGCCTGGCGGGCCGTATTGAATCCCGGATCATCATGGTTGAGTAGAGAGGTCTCACTGTTTGGTGCGTTGGCTGTGTGTGGGACGGTGTACTTCACATTTGCACCCAGCATCACACCGATTGCATGGGCGGCCCTCGCCATCGGATTCGCCACTCTCATATCGGTCGACCGCGTATACGAGACGCTACCGCTCATCGAGCCGCGAAGATATCACAGCGCCAATGCGATCCTCACCGGTCTCTTCTATGTCGGCGTACTTACGTTGAATCCGTTGGTGGCGGGGGCAATTGGGTTGGGAAAGTTTTTACTCTATGTCAAGAGGAAGATCGAGTTCCGCAGACTTGGCAAACCTTCCCGACCCACACTCAGTGCAATCCGCATCGTGATTGGGTTCTTGGTTCCGACGCTCGCCTGGATTTTCGTTGGAGGCGAGGTCTTTCCAATTGTGATCGCGACAATCTTACTAGGAGAGCTGATCGACCGAACGGAGTTCTATGCCGAGCTCGATTTCGTGACACCTGAGAAGCAGGTGGCGATCGATCTGCAAAGAGCTATTTCCGCTTGACCGACCGTCTTCCAGCCATACTCCACCTGAGAAACCTGACCCAAAGAGACCAATTCCTCTTCCTGGGTATGGCACCAACAGACAGCTCAGCGCTATCCAACGCATCTTCTAGGAGCGCATTGTGAAGCGGTCTGATCGCAAACAACCAAAACCAGTATGCTCCCCACACCGCGCGCATCTCGATAACGTGGCGAAGCACCACTCGTTCGGCGTTATACTCTTCAATTTCAAATCTGTGCGTGCCTAGGAATCCTGCAGGTTTGGAGAATCGAAATCGGATGAAATGCCCCGGTACGTATTCCTCAACAACATACCCTATCGGGCCATGTCCACCACTCGCTCCGACACCCAACGGACGATCGAAGCGCATGGCTGGCCATCGATCGTGAGGCCACAGCTCATCGCGGTCCGACGCTAGCCGGTCGATGAGGTCGCCCACGGCCGCCGCCGAAGCACGGAGCTCTCGCTGATGGACGTTAGTGACGCGCACCTAAAGCGCCACTACTTGTCCGCTGTTTCCACCGGATATCCGAGGCGCTCCCACTCAGCCATGTGGCCTCGTAGATCGAGGATGCTCGAAAAGCCCGCCTCGCGCAGCACCCGCTTTGCGATATCAGCGCGTCCACCAGCCCAGCAGCAGACGATCACGTGTTTGTCACGATAGCTGTCTATCTCGTTCAACCGCGACAAGATCTCTGTGTGAGGGATGTTCTCCGCTCCGACGATA
>CAYTDU010000518.1:0-4426 GCA_964436395.1 uncultured Gemmatimonadaceae bacterium
CTTTGATCGCCCCTTCTGTCCGGTCCATGATTTGACCAATCTCAGTATTTGTCAATCCTTCCACATGCTTGAGGATCAATAGCTCTTTTCGATCCTGTGGCAGTCCCTGGATAATGGCCAGCAGCGCTTCCGTTTCGTTATCCTTTTCTATACTGTCTTCAACATTTCCATCCAAAATCGCGTTGTATTCTTTGGAACGCACGTTTTGGTCGTGGTGTACTGCGTTATAAGGTATTGTATTTTTGGTGTTCGGGAAGGTTTCTTGTTGAAACATGACGTTCACTGCATCGCCGCCTCATCACGCGATTGAACTGCGCACTCTAGGCCAGCTGGATCTGAAGACCTCAGATGGTCTCGAGGTCAGTTCTGTGCTGGCACAGGGCAAGAGGATGGCGATACTCATCTATCTCGCGGTGGCACTGCCAAGAGGTTTTCACCGCCGCGACACACTCGTGGGTCTATTCTGGCCCGAGACAGACCAACTCCACGCACGTGCCGCCTTGCGGCAAGCACTTCACTTCCTCAGGAATTCTCTGGGGCCTGATACAGTTCTCAACCGAGGTCCCGAAGACATCGGCGTCGACTTCTCAGGGATGGGCTGTGATGTCCTTCGATTTGAGGAGTGCCTCGAACACGGTGCAATCGAACAGGCAGTTAACATTTACAGAGGACCATTCCTAAACGGCTTCTACCTCAACGACACGCCCGAATTCGAGAGATGGATCGGAGTTGAACGTGATCGTCTAGCTCAGTTGTACGCGGACGGACTTCGGACCCTGGGAGAAAAAGCAGAAGCCGAAGAGGACACAGCCCTTGCTGCTCGATGGTGGAAACGCCTGGCAATCCACGACCCGTACAGCTCCGATGTAGCATGTCGAGCAATCCTAGCCCTCGAGGCTGCCGGCGATCGTGCGGGAGCGATTACTCATGCCGCTTCACACATCGAAGCCGTCCGGACCGACTTGGAAGTCGAACCCGATAACAGTGTATTGGAACTCGTAGACAGGTTGCGGGAGCAGCCTACGCAAACCACTGCTTCCAATACAGCTAACCGTCCTCTCGCGGTAAGCTCACCAGCTACGGTCACGTCAGACGCCTCCATTCAAGCCGTGAACCCCACCAAGAGGCCTTGGATGAGAGTCGGTAACCTGCTCGCGGTGGTAACGGTGTTGGTAGTGTTAACCAGTGTGCTGCTCCGTTTACCGGCCAGGGGAGTACCTACGGGTACACCAACAATCTCATTGGCTGTGCTCCCCTTTCAAAACCTCGGATCTCCGGGAGACGACTACTTCGCCGTGGGTTTGGCCGAGGACATAGTCTGCCGTTTGGCCGGAGTTCAGCGATTGAGTCTCGTCGGCCCGAACGATGGCGGATTGGATACACCTGATGATGGCGAGGTATTCACTGCTGAGAGCCATTCCGCCGACTACGTGCTTCGGGCGACAGTTGAGCGAGTGACAGAACCCGGCGGTTCGCGTTCCGTTCGATTGACTCCCAGCCTCACCCGCGTAGCCGATGGAGCCCAGATCTGGGCGGAAACAATCAACGAAACGGTGCCCCGCGTCTTCGATGGACAGGTACGGATTGTTGAGAACATCGTACGGTTAATGGGTCTGTCACCTCTGAGCACTGAACGTGGTTGGTTGCGTACCACGCCGACGAGCGACCCTGAGGCATTCGACTTGTTCTTGCGCGGCAATGACAACCTGCGCAGAGCCTCAAGCGACATTATCGCTGCTCGAGCAGCGGTAGATCTTTACGAGCGTGCGACTGCTCGCGACTCGACCTTTGTGAGAGCATTTGCAAAACTCGCGATCGCACACACTTCATTGTACTGGTGGAACCACGATCGCTCACCACAACGCTTGGCCGCGGCGCGCACCGCGGCCGACATAGCGGTGCGCCTGCGTCCAGATATGCCACACTGCCACCTTGCGTTGGGATGGTACTACTACTGGGGCGAGAGAGATTATGCCCGAGCGCTGAGGCACTTCCAGTTAGCCAGAACGAACTGGCCGGGTGTGAATGATGTATTGATGTTAGTTGCGGGCATCCGGCGAAGGCAGGGCGACTTCGAATGTTCGCTCGAGAACCACATGGAGGCAGCAGCTAACGACCCCTCGTGTGCTACATGCCTGGCCGGCGCGGGGTTTACTCACCTGATGCTCAGAGAGTTCGAAACAGCTGAACGGAATGCGCAACAGGCCTTGTCAGTTGCCCCCGATTTCTCGTATGCTCGAAACGTTGTCGCCATGGCCCGACTGAGCAACAGTGGCGACTCGGCAGGAGCGCGCGAGATTCTCGGAATGCCGACCGACAACGCACAGGTGATTCGGTTGTTCGGCGGCCATTGGGGCGCACTCCCTAGAGTAATCGGTGGGTCATACGACTCAGTAGTTTTCAATATGAGTCTGGGACCCGACATCACTGATTCCGCTGGATACTACCTCGCAAAATCGGATGTTGCCGCTCGGCTGAATATGTCAGCCACGGCCCTTGCGTACTACGACTCCGCGAGAACCATTCTAGAAAACGAGGTGGCAGCCCTGCCCGACGAGCCAAGTCTACACAGCCAATTGGGGCTGGCATATGCTGGGCTCGGCATGCGAGATGAGGCCATTCGAGAGGGAACCGAAGCGACTCGCTTGCGGCCGGTTTCAGAGGATGCCGTAGACGGGCCTCTGGCAGTCGAAATGCTGGCACGCATCCATGCCATGTTGGGTGATGCAAACTCTGCAATCGACAGACTGGAGACGCTGCTGTCGATTCCGTCGCACCTTTCTGGCGAGTCGCTCCGACTCGATCCTATCTGGCAACCGCTTCGACAGTACGACCGGTTCTTGCGTTTGATGCACTGAGGAGCCTGTACCTATCGCAGATCTAGCCGACTATCTGTTTGCTCGCGACCACGTGCATCACAGGCCAAGTTATCCCGCCCGATTCCGCAATCACGGCAGCGATTTGTCGCCGGGTGGCCGCAGGCGGCGATGCCGTGTGATGTGTGGGTGCAAAGCTCGGAGTCGTGAGAAGGCGCCATATTTCTAAGAGTCGATAACCATCTCCGCTGCTGAACGACGAACCACTAAGCTAAAAATAGACCGCAGCGACCAATACCGCCGCCAACACCAGGTTGGTCAGTTGATTCCAGGCTACATTTGCCCCGAGTGCCGGTATGGGCACTGCCGTGTTCGGCGTCCTGAATGCCCACTGCAGCGGCTTGACTAACAGCAGCGATGGAAGAACCGCAATCAGTGCGACCAACGGCAACGAGTCGAATACGACTGACACGACAATCGATATCGGAGTCAACAGCCCTGCTAGCGCATACACAATCGCCGCGCGGCGTCGGCCAAGTTGAATGACAAGATGGCGGCGGCCTCCCTGACGGTCTGCATCTTCATCCGGAAATTCGTTGAGCAGCAATAGATTGAACGTCATGAACGTCGCAGGTATTGCTGCGGCAATAGCCGCCGGACCGATCACGCCTCCTTGAACCAAAGCTACGCCGGCAACCGGCAATCCTCCTAGGCCAAGCCCGGCAGCTATCTCACCGATACCAAGCTTTGTGAGTACGTCTGTGTATCCGACCACGAAGACCGCACCCAGAATCATGAATGGAAGCAAGGACCATCCGACGAGCGTGTAGAACCAGACGCCAATGGCCAAGCCGACAAGTGCACTCACGACACCAAAGGCTGTCGCGGCACCCACCGACATGGCACCCGCTTGCAGCGTGCCGCTTCCGCCGGAGAAGGGTGTACGCTTCGTGTTGTCGTCTATCCCTGTGCGCATGTCGCTCACTTCGTTGAAGACGTTGGCGGCAATATGCAAGGAGAGAAGGCCGACCAATGCCAGAATGGTCCGAAGCCAACTGAATGCACCATCGTACGCGGCGGCAGCAGAACCAACCGCTACGAGGGTGACAGGCAAGGTCAAAAACGGTGCGCGGGCTACTCCCGCGAAACTCTTGGGATCAGTCATATTCAGGTTCCCCTCAAGCAAACCTGGATTCTTATGCCCAGGCGAATTGCGAAGCAGAAGAAGCTAGCCGTGAACCGCGCTACCGGCAACGGGGGACTCGACGGCAAACATCCCATTGGCAGAGAGGACATTGAGGTCCCATTCGTGTGCGGCATGTATGGACAGCCTACGACCGTTCCTGGTCAAGTTGTAGTCATACAGTCCCAACTGCTATTATGCCCTTACGTATACCGTGGAACGTACACAAATCCGCCACGGCGTCAGTCGCCAGTGTCGGTGGAGACGCAATGACCGAACCGGCTTCGGCAGACAGCAGCAAGGCGGCGAGCACCAAGACGATTCTGCCGTCTATTATCCCGCTGCTGGCCGTTATCTCGTTGTGGTTCGTGCCTCCTCCAAACGGCGTGGATCCTGCCGCCATGCATCTGCTGGCGATATTCGTGGC
>CAYTDU010000519.1:0-4425 GCA_964436395.1 uncultured Gemmatimonadaceae bacterium
GCCCTATTCTACGCTGCCGCATGACGCGGTAAGGGCCAAACGCCAGCGCTCGGCTACGCCGAGCCGCGTCTGCTTCGCAACGAACCCCAGCCCGGTCATGCGAACATCGAACGTTGAACATCCAACATCCAACGGCAGGTCGCCTACACCTCCGTTCGACGTTGGATGTTTCTTGTTGGATGTTCGAAGTCTTCTCTCAGCAGTGCGGAACTGCCAAAAATCTCACCGCGGCAGGTTCATCCTCCGAAGCAGCTCCTGGAACCGCGGGTCGGAACGGATCGAGTCGAAGACTGGTTGCCCAAGGTACGGCAGCTGCCCGTCGCCATACTCGAAGGCTCGCTCGAGCCAATCGATTGTCTCGTCTGCATCTCCCGCGTAGAGATACCTGGCTACGACGGTGAGAGGGCGTGGGCGACCGGATTCTCGGGAACGCCTGGCGAATATCTCCGCCAATCCCCGTTGAGCGCCGCGGTACCCCGCCTCCTCAAAGCCCTGCTCCAACGCCTCCATCAACTCCGGGTTGCCGCTTAATCGTTCCCTGTCTATCGCAAGAGCCTCGTCGAACATCTCCTTCATTACGAGCGCTTGATACAGCCCGGATCTTGCGACAGGTGCGTTGGGTTGGATCCGGAGCGTCTCGTGAGCCTCGACAATAGCTTCGTCGTATCGGCGTGCATACACCAGGTCGACCACATAAAAGCTACGGATCATGATGTTGAACGGATCGAGCTCTCTCGCACGCTCGATGCTCCTCATCGCCTCCGCCGTACGTCCCATGTGCATCAAGAAATGGGAATACCAAGAAAGTACATCCGCATCGTTCGGGTTGATCTCCAGCGCCCGAGTCCACTCCCTCTCTGCTTCAGGCCAGTTCCAGTCTCCCCACGTCAGGATAGAAGCAAGCGAGCGATGTGCTTCAAAATTCGTCTCATCCAGGGCTAGAGCCTCTGCGATTGCAGCCTTTGCTAATGGAAATGCTTCGCGCGGCGGCACGTATCCCATCTGCTGGCGGGCAACCCAGACGTCTGCAATTCCCGCCCAGGCGGTGGCGTGTTCTGGGTCGATCTCCAAGGCCCTGCGGTAGTACTGTTCCGCGGTCTCGAGTCCACCCGCCGTGAGAGACATGTGGGATTGCCAGCCTTTCAAGTAGGCTTCGTAGGCGTCGGGATCGACTGGGCGCGCGCTTGCCAGCCTGGCCTCCGCATCTGGTCCGAGCGTCGCTTGCACCACCAATGCGATAGCGGCTGTCAGTTCACGGTAAAACGTCAGCACATTGCGCAACTCGCCGTTACGGACGATGGGGTCTCCCAAATACTCCTGGGTTGTTCCGTCGACCACCTGCACTTCGAGCTGGATACTGTCAGCCGCGCGGTAGACAGAAGCCTCAACTAACACGTCAGCGTCCAATTCTGCAGCGATCTCACGGATTGGCTTTTGTGTGCTCGCGTATTGCATCACCGATCTCTGTGCGATGACCTGCAACCCGGCGCTCTGCAGTTCCTTGATCAAATCGCTGTGCACACCTTGAACCAGGAAATCTTGTTCGGGATCGTTCATGCGATTCATCGGCGGCAGTACAGCGAGGCGCTCGTACGTTGTGCCGCCGAAGAACGTGAAGTATCCCCAAGCCGCAGCGGCGAGCACCAGGCCTAACACCGGCGCCGCGACTGCTAGTGGATGCCAACCTTGCCTTCCTATGCGCGCTACAACCATCTCGGACGTCAGCGCTTCCGCAAACTCGCTGGCCGACTGGAATCGGTCGTTCGGATCCTTTGCCAGAGAACGCTCCACGGCCCTCTCAACGAAGAGCGGGATCGATGCGTCGTTCGCTCGCATACTCGGCACAGTGTCGGCCGCGTGTTTCGCAAGTAAACCCTGCGGTGTGTCGGCCTCAAACGGTGCCCGACCCGACACCATCTCGTAGGCAACACATCCCAAGGCGTACACGTCGCTCCGCCCATCCACGTTCGCGTCGCCAAACGCCTGCTCGGGGCTCATATACGCAGGCGTACCTACGGCGAACCCTGTACCGGTTAGCCGCTCTCCACCTGCAACTGTCAGTGCGCGTGCGATCCCAAAGTCGGCCACCACTGCGCGGCCGCCAGAGAGCATGATGTTCTCCGGCTTCACATCTCGGTGCACGATGCCTTGCTCATGCGCGTAGCCGAGAGCTGCCGCGATCTCATCAGTAAGACGGACCATTTCGTCTACGGGAATCCTGCTCTCTCGGTCCAGCCGCTCGCGCAGTGATTCACCCTCCACGTACGGCATCACGTAGTAGAGGAAACCGTCGGCTTCCCCTGAGTCAAACAGCGGCAGTATGTGGGGATGGTTGAGGTTGGCGGCGATCTCAATCTCGCGGACGAAGCGTTCGGACCCGATCGCGACAGCGATTTCCTGTCGCAGGACCTTTAGTGCCACCTTTCGCTTGTGCTTGAGGTCTTCGGCTAAGTACACGATGGCCATGCCACCACTACCGAGCTCGCGCTCGATGTGGTAGCGACCGGAGAGAGCTTCATTCAGACGGTCGACGACTTCGGCCATATAGCGCAGCTCCAGGTCAGACTCGGTCACCAAAATACGGTTCATTCTGCGCGTTGACTAGAGGCTGGACAGTGTGGTGAGGCCGGGACTGTGCCCCTACCGTGCCCCGGACTCCTGTACACCAATGTCACGCAGTGGCACAAGCTGGTGCGTGAGGAAGCCCTTTCCTGCGTCAGGAGTGTACGTTTGTGTACACCCGTACCACCCTATTGATGAGCTTTTGATCCGTAGGTTCTGGGTGAGCTCACCCCACACCCATTACCTCACCCGAGCGCGCTTCGTGACGAGCCCAGCCCGGTCATGTTAGCAAACGCCGTCCTGACGGGGCTTCTTCTTTCTAGGTAGCCCCTTCCCTATTCTCCGACGGTAGCCGACAATGCCCCTGCTGTGCCCCGCAGAGGGAGCGCAGGCACGTTCTGTTGTTGCACGATCGCACAGCATAGCCAGGTCGGCCGTAACATCAACTTGGTTGTTTTAGTGCGAAGAGGTTGGACTTTTGCTGTGAAGCCCGCCGGGAAACGACACGACGGTACCTAGCGGAATGTTGCCGCTTTGACCTTCTCAAGTTCGTTGGGCTACTACCCACGCGCTTGGTGGAACTCCTCGGCGGTAACGCCAGCCTGACGAAGAACGCCGCGAAGCGTGCCAACAGCGAGTTCGTTGTGGAGCGGCACTACGCATCCAACAACACCCTCAGTTGTTTCCTTCCGAAGCACCACGTGACTGCCTCGCTGGCGCACCTGGACGAAACCGAATCTCTCAAATCGCTTCACGACCTCGCGGCCGGAAACGCGCGGCAGCATAGGCATTTACTGCTACATCAAACATCGTGACGAGAGGACGAGAGAATCCTGTGGGGCCGAATTCCTCGAGGTAAAGCTCAGTTGCTTCTTTGAGATTCGCGACTGCCTCCTCGACCGTCTTCCCCTGACTAACGGTGCCGACCTCAGGACATTCAGCAACGTATAGTTCGTCTTCCTGATGGACGACCGCAGTCATAGTCCTTGAAATCATTGCCGACGTTCCTCGTTGGGCTTCACATGAATATACCCTGCACTGGACGCTTTCATCGTGTTCGGTCAACACATATTTGAAGCAACTGTGTGGTGTGTACCCTGGCGTTCCTTTGCCCTCCCCGGCCCTCAGAGATATCGAGGAGTATCGAATTAGCTATCTGGCGGTGCGAGACACGCGGAAGGCAAAGGAGAAGCTCGCCTTTCCGAGGCACGTTTGAGGCACATCGGCCCGAGAGCCTCCGTCAGACGATGCTTCCGAGGGGGGCAGAGGACTCATAATCCTCGTGTCCTCTGCGAAATCCTGCCCGCGCCGAAGTCACATATGTCTGTTGCGTTTGACGCATTTCTCTGTCGCTTGGCGAATTGAGACAGGTATCGTTTGTACCAGATTGGACGTTTCGACATCAGAAACGAACGTGATTTTTCGACAGCACCTAGCTCGAGCTTCGAACGGGCAAAGCGTTTAGAAGATCGCCAACCGAAAAAAGGAATCACTGAAAGATTTTTGAAGTCGTTCGCTCCATTTTCCCGCAACGGGGATCGACTTTGACATCACCAATCCACATTCAGTAACGGTTGTTCGGGATGTCTCTCCCACCGAGTCCGTGTTCATCAACACCGCGAACGCGAGCCCATCATCTCGCATCTCAACGCAGGAAGATGTGCCGTTCATACCCCCACCGCGCATCCACCACTGGAGTACCGCTCAGGCTAAGCGTTGGCTCGACGCTTGAATCTCCATCTATGCCTCCACTCCTATAGATTAGTCTTTCGTTCCGTAGGTCCTGGGTGGACGCTTACGCTCGGCTGCGCCGAGCCCTCGTGTTTGGCTTTTAACTAGATAGCATCTCGTTTTTTTCTCTCT
>CAYTDU010000520.1:0-4423 GCA_964436395.1 uncultured Gemmatimonadaceae bacterium
TGTGAGTGGACTCCCTTGGTAAGTCTGTTCCGATAGGAACGTCCACAACTGGCCATCCTTGTCTAGGTCGTGGAGCAAGTCTGCATCAAGCATGTCTACGAGCTCGTCGCCCACCTGAGCTCGCATTACCCGATCCTTCCACGCGACAAAATTCGCCTCGTAATAGGCGGCGTTCGCGGGATCGTTTTGCTTGAGTGCATTCACGATGTTTTGGCCCACGATGATGCCGTTAGCGGGTTCGTTCCAAATGTGAGGGCATCCCCAGACGTGGGAATCTCCCTCGGAACGACTGATCACTTCGGGGATGTCACAGAGGCGGATACCGCTTGAAACGGCCACATACCCCTGTGAGCCACTTGCGACGCGCGGGTTGTTTGCCCGGTCCATCACCGCAGGAAGCCACATTTCCATGTCCAAGCCCGTAGTAATCAGGACGTCTGCCCGTCTCAGAGTGAGCGCTAGGCTCGGTTTTGGCTGGACATAGTGGGGGTCTTCCGGCCCGTCCGCGAGTGCCACCACGTCGGCGCGGTCACCAGCTATCTGCTTGGCGATGGCCTCATACGTGGTTAGCGAAGTCACGACATTCAGCCGGTCATGAGAACCCGCCTCACGGATTGCCTGCGCCTCGAGGCCTGCTGTGAGTGTGGTGGTAGTGATCGTGACTAACACCGCCACGATGCACGGTAACTCATTCTTGATGTTTTTCATCTTAGTACGTCTCATGTTTATGGGGTCCCATTGACCAGACAACTTGTATCATGAATCGGTTCGTGCTTTCTCGTCCTCCGCCGAGCAGTGGAGAAGAGAGATGCTGCCATTCGGCGCGCAGGAATACATACTCTGTCTGCCAGAAAGTGATTTTGGGCACGAATGCCCACATGTATCGACCGTCATCGCCGGCGGTGCCTCGGGGCTGCACGTAGTCGAACCTGGAGCCGAGGTAGAGCCTCCGTGAGGCTTGATACTCGAACCCACCGTAGCCGCCATAACGGGTATCAGTTGTACCGCCAACGTTCTGGCGCAGTGCGTATCCCTCTCCTCGCAGTGTGAATGAACGGAATAGCGCCATTTCCGGCGGGCGCCAGGTCACTCTGAAGTCAACGCCGAACAGACTGGTTTCGAGGTTTGCATCGGGATTCTCGCCATACAGCGCGTTTCCCCCCAGTTGCAGGTAAGTCGACTGGTTGAGTTGCCAGAAGTTATTCAGGTGGCCGAGGAAAGACAGGCGCCGGCCCTGATCGAACAGCGCCTCGTTGTCTGCAACCGTCACCTGTCCCCACAGCTCGTGGGTGGCGCCCCCCGGTGACGTAAACGGCGCAAGCCAGTAAGCACCGACCCCGTTGCCGATCAGGCCATCCTCAGACATGAACTCCGTTACCACCAGTGGGTATTCGGTCTCCGGCAATGCATGCCCGTGCCAGCGGTTAAGCTCACCTACCTGCTGGCGAAACCTCCCAATGTCCAGTCGTATTCCCCCGGGTAATCCTGTCCAATATGCATATGCCTCTTCGAGGGAGAATTCACCACCGCCGAAGTCGATGTATACCTTGGCGTTCGAATACGGATCGAGCGGAGACTGAAAGCCGAAGCTGAACTCCCGGAGATCGACGTTGTCTTGTATAGGTCCTGGCTGTGTTGCGTTGAAGCTCATGTCACCCGTTACGCTGATCTCGGGGTTCAAGCGGTTCAGGTTCCGGGAACGCATGACACTTTGTCTGGGGGTGGTGTCGGCGGGTTGTTCCGGCGCTATCGCGCGGGCGGCAGCGCGGAGAGCAGCGAGTTCGTCGACCGGTTCCGCTGATTCTTGCTCTCCGCCTCCCATCAACCTCATGGCTTGTTCCAACGAGTCCAGCCTCAACTTGAGCAGTCGGATCTCTTGTTCGAGGGAGTCGGATCGCTGCTCTGCCTGCTGCGCCCATCCAGCGTCCGGTACGATGCAGGCGGCCATAATCGCCAGCCAACATATGAACACACGCATGTGTACCATGTCCTCTCTAGATTGTGATGCATTCTGACATGGCGACCCAAGCAAAGGATCGCGCGTCGTCAGGTCGGATTTTCACTCATTGTGTTTCTAGAGGGATGGCGGTGCTCGCGCTGGGTTAGTTGGGATTAGTGATTTGAGCGGGTGCCGTTTGCCCTGCTGCCGCACCAACGGTTGTTTGCGCCACGACTCGGCGGCAGGTAGAAAGCGGTACGGAGAGGGCAGTGCGTTGGGCGAAACCATACAGGCCGCGCACATGACGTCGCCCATGACCAGATCTTCGCTGCCAGTTGTGGGAAAGTCGATGCCCGCCAATGGTGTCTTAAACGCCCTGTCCGGGTGGATGACAGGGTGCACAACAGGGACCCAGGTGACCGAGGCAAACTGGACAACGGCCACCACTAGAGCCCAGGCACGAAGCCGGTTCGGGTAGTGACGAGACGTTAACATCAATAACCAATATAACCCATAAAACTGTCATCGCTCCACATTCGAGCTTGGACGCTACCGTTGCACGAACTCCTGCAACAACTGCCCAATTCGGTAGTTGTCAATAACCCCACCGAACCGCTCGGCTCCAGGTCCCTTGGCGAAAACCGGCACCATATTCGAGGTGTGGCTCCCGGTCGTATAGCGCGCCACCAGCATGGTCTCGTTCGTTACCTCACGTGCTCTACGCCTGAGCGCTGCGGATGTCCGGCTCATGAAGATCCTCGTGCTGTCCAGCAACGCGACATCTGCATCAGTCAACATCACAGCCGTTTCGCCCAGGCGTACGGCGTTCGTATCCAACAGTGCGGCGGTGGTCCTCAACTGCCGGTCCGCTGCAGCCCTCTGAACTGCCAATCCTCCGGTGTCGTGGTCACCGAGTACTAGTAGAAGCGTCTCCGGTCTGTTCCGTTGATACTCGAGCAACACCTGAGCCGTAGCCTCTACGTCTATCATCTCGCCGGCGAGAACGGCGTACTCCACATTGTCGTGAGTCTCGGTATCTGTACTTTCGGTTTCCAGTAGCAGGAAAAACCCGTCCGGATCCTTGTCGAGCACCTCGAGCGCTGCTGACGTCATGGCGGCTAGCGACGGATCCCTGTCGGGGTAGACAGGCATGTCGGACCATGAAAAGAGCCCGTAGAGCGATGTCACTGTGTCAATCTCGATTGACTCTAGGTCGAGCCCGGTCTCGACGTATGCGTGATTCTTGCGGAAACACCCAATTAGGTCTAGTGAGTCGGGGCGCCCATCTGGATGGAAGTGGCGTCGTCCACCACCCATGAAAACGGCAAAGTCTCTGTCGGCTTGCTGTAATGCGATACCTGCCTCGTCCGGCCTGTTTGGAGTGTGCGCCGAAAAGGACGCGGGGGTTGCATCTGTCAAACGTGCGGTCGTAACCAACCCAGTGGCCAATCCACGCATAGATGCCAGTTCGAGAACGGTCTCCCTGGGTTGACTGTCGGGCCCGACCCCGATAGCACCGTTGAATGTGCGTGTTCCCGTTGCGAAGCTGGTGGCGGCATCCGCACTGCCCGGGTAAAAGCCCCTGACAGATCTTGTATCCACAAGCCCGACGACGGGGAACTGACGCATTGCACTTTCGTCATTCTCGTAGTTGGCGAGGCTCCACATACCGATACCGGCTCCGTCAACCACAAATAGCACGATGCGGGTCGGTGTTTCCTGGCCCACAACTGGAGTTGTCGTACCGCACACAGCACCCAAGAACACATAGGCCGCGAAAATCCGCGCCCCGTACGATTTCCTCATTCTTATCTCCTGAAATTGCCGCCCATCAGGGCGTTCCGGTGCAAGGCGCCGCCGAGCCGGCCATTCAAGGCCGGGATAGAGCCTCACGATCTCCCGAACCAAGGACGCGGAAAAACTCTCCATCCTCCCACAATAGCGCCTGCAGGCCTCCAAGCTCCGGCACCGGGACGTCAACGCCGTACACACGTCCCTGATACCAATTGCTCACCTGGCCGACTTCATGATGTCCCACTACGATAGTTTCAGCATCGTAGAAGGCTAAGATCGTATCCAACTGCGCCGCTGTCGCACGCGGGTATTCACTACGAGCCTCGTGGTAACCTCGGTACCAGAGCGGGCCGGCATCACTCAACAGGAACCACTCTAAGTCGCTGAACAGCAGTTGGTAGGAAAAGTAGTCCATGCTCCTTCGAGTCGCCTCGTTTATCGTATCTAGCGCCAACTGGCGTTCCACAACTTCGGGTGAGAAGCCCCCATGAACGAACAGGATGTGGTTCAAGCGGATCGCCGTATGTTTTGTCCGTAGCCACCGCCCCAGCTCCATGTGCGGGCCGAACAGGTCGTTGTACGGTATTCCTGTGCGGTCCGCGATTCCCTTGGTGTATTTCTCGTTTACGTAACGAAGATCGCCGCGCAACGCCATCTCTTCATGATTGCCCAGCGTCAAATGTACCCTGC
>CAYTDU010000521.1:0-4423 GCA_964436395.1 uncultured Gemmatimonadaceae bacterium
CGAATCCTCGACCGTCACCCAGGTAGGCGGTCGCGTCCGCGATCCGCCCCGACTCGACGAGTGATTTGAGTACTGCATCGTCTCGCCCAGGCCCCAGACTCTCTAGCACCCTGCGCGCGAATTCCTCTCGCGTCAGCACGCCTACGATCGTGAGGCCTTCATTCACGACTGTGGTAGGGACTGACATAACCTGATAACGATCCGCGATTTCGGGGGATTCACTGGCGTTAACAATGTTGACGGTCGATTCGGGAACCTCGGCCGCGAATTCGTTCACCGCGCTCACCATATGAGGGCAGTTTGGACAACCGGTTGCGACCACGACCGTTATGTTCAGTGGACCTTCCATCCTTGCTCTGAGTTCGTTGACTGTTGTGTCGACCGGCGGGTTTGGCGTCATGATCTCGAAGTCCTATTCCACCAGCAGGAATGCGTACCGGTTCATCGTCTGGTCGTGCTTGCTCAGGACCTGGATGGGAAATCCCAACGGACGTACCGTGTTGAATACATCGACTGCGAGAGCTTCCGGGCTGGGCCGCGCCAACTTGGGCTTCTTGCAGTCGACTCGTGTCGCAGTGCACTCTTTGCACATGCGGCACTCGTCCATCTCGAGCAGAAATGTCTTGTGGTAGCCCGAGAGAAATACCTCGCGCTCCAGCTTCAGCAACCGGGCGTTCTTCTTGTGACACCACGCGATGCGATCTTTGGGGTCGTCGAGCTTGGTCGACAGACGCATCACGAGAATGTGGTCGTACTCGCTGAAGAGGGCGCGACATTCTGGGACGTCCGGCACCGCCGGGGGGCAGGCCCCCTTTTTTCCATAGCTCTCACACCCAAACATGCACTTGAAACGCACCCACTGGCGCACCTGAACTTCGCTGCCGGAGGTCCATTTGCATTCATCCGCGCCAAACTTCGCGGCGAGCCTCTCGATCTTGGTGCGTTCGTCTTTGTTCATAGACCCCGCTCCGGATTGTTTCGGATTTCCTGCTCGCGGAAATATCGCGGGAGTATGATATCGTGGTGTGTGGCACAGGCGCTACTGGCATCGAAAGAGACGAATTTGAATCGATAGCCCAAAATGCCGGCTTTGACATTGTGAGCTTTATGGGAGACTGTCAGGGATCCGATCAAACGGGGCAATATACAACCTGTTCCAACTTCGAGTCGCATGTTTGTAGGCCGCTGATGTACGCGGAATAACGCGGACAACTGCGTGAAATTGGATGCCCTCAACCAACCCAAAGGAACGTCAGCTAACTTCTGTGGCGATGATCGGCGAGTCTGTTTCGTTGAGTGTGTCTCTTAGCGTGCTACAGCCTCGCGGCTGAGAATCCCGGTCAAACAGCCGATTGCGCCCGCAGCCTTTGCGACTTCGCCGACATCCACTGTAACTGTTGTTACACCGACCTCGTTCAGCGCTTTTTTGGTCAATGGATTGCCTGCCGGCATCAGGACCTTGCGTGGTGCAAGCGTGACGAAATTGTGCCCCATGCCGTTCGTCATCTCATCTTCACTGGGGAAGAACCGCACCTCGAATCCGTTCTGGCGCAACACTTCGATGGCTGTCCAGGGCAATCCTCCGGAGCGCACGAAAGCCAAGTCGTTGTCTACGATCCGGATGGACCCCATGAGGTGCATAGCGGAATTTGGTAGATCTACGATCTGTGATGCTATGCCGAGTTCCCACAGGGTGCTCGAGACCTGGGCGGCTCCGTCGGAGTTGGTTCTCAGGCCTCTCCCGACCAGCACCATACTCGGATTCAGCCACGCTGCATCGGCTCCTTCGAAGGTACCGTTACCGCCCACACTTCTGATGATCGGTACCCCCAGATCGGCTAATCGACGTGCAACCCACCGTTCTTCGCCCGCTCTGACGGTTGATGCCGGACGCCCCAATATCACACCAGATGGTGTCATGAACATGAGATCGGCCACGAACATCTGGTTGGGAGTGGGTAATGCCGAGGGCTCGACGTAAAAGACCTCCACACCCTGCTCGCCGTAAGCGTCTGCCAGTTGTAGGTGCTGTCGGTTCAACAAATCCGGGTTGGGCGCGGCGAGCATTTGACTTTGGTCGGGATCGTTAAGGTTGGCCAGTTCCGCCCCAGGCTGATGAATCAGTACGGCATCGAGTGGTGAACACTCGCTCGCTACCGAGTAGTCGCCCCAGATGCTCCCGATTTCATCTACGAGCCGAGTGGTGCGGGGAGACCAACCGGGGCCTCCATATGCAGCGGTAGAAGTGTTTTTCATGGTGCTCTCTCATTGGGCAGCCTTCCTGACTGCCACGTGGATGGCTGCAGCTCCGCCCAGAAACCTCTCTACAATTTCTGTCTCGAGCCCGGCAGCGGCCAACATGGAGGAAACTTCGTCTGCATCGTAGAAGCGACGAGCCGATTCAGCCAGATAGCGGTATGCCCCGGCCTTGCCGGAGATCCATGCACCCACGCCTGCCACAGCAGTCCTGAGGTAGGTGTGAAACCCGAGCTTCAAGATGCCATTCACCGGCTGGCTCGTCTCAACGATCACAAATGCTCCACCCGGTCGCAGAACGCGCCGTACTTCGGCCAGTGCCTGGTCCTTGATAGGGTTCTTCCAGGTGATGTTGCGAAACCCGAATGCTATCCCGACAGCATCGAAGTAGCCTTCAGGGAATTGCATTTTGCCGGCGTCTCCTTCGACGAATTGAATAGACCCCGCTAGTCCAGCTCGCTCTGCTTTGGCCTGAGCGATCTCTAACATTCCAGGAGAGTAGTCCAATCCTAAGATCTCTGCAGCCGGGTCTGTCTTGCGCCGGATTTGGAGGGCGAGGTCGCCGGTGCCGCAGCAGAGGTCCAGAATTCGTGAGGGATTGCGCGCAACGCACAAATCCGCTGCACGATTCCGCCAGCGTTCGTCCAGTCGGAGCGTTAGCAAACGATTCAGTAGGTCGTAGCGGCCCGGTACCGCGTCGAACATACGTTTGAGCGGCCGTTTGGTGCGGCCATGGTTATCTGCGGTTTTGTTGGTTGGCATCAAGATGTACCGCTCCGTGATCCCTCATGTCTCAGGAGACGTGAGGACTCGCTCTGACAGGTGACGAGAAAGTAGAGATTCGCTGCTCGGTCATTTTCTGAACCGAGAGTGAATCTAAGGGGGGCTCGCGGCTGCTGGTACGCCGGATATCTTTTGTGATACTATGAGTGATCCTACCAAAACACCCGTTGATGAGCGGCCCGGCAAACCGATGCATAGACCAGCCCGCACATCGTTGCCACGCAGACGATCTGCGGATCTGACGTCGTACGATTGTTCGGAGCTGAGCGAGCGGTCGGGGCTCGATATTGTTAAGGACTGCCTGGAACTCTTGCTCTCGCTGGAGTTCTTCCAGCGGTACAAGGCCAAGAGTTTCGAGCTGCTAGAGATTGGTTCCGGATCGAATGTACTTGAAGTCGGCTGCGGTACCGGCGTAGATGCCAGACAACTCGCCTATATGGTTGGAGAGAAGGGCAGGGTTCTAGCGATCGACAAGAGCGAGCCGATGATTGCGGAAGTCCGCAGCCAGCCCGGTCTGCCGAAGGCTTTGGTTCCAAAGGTTGCAGATGTGTGTCGACTGCCGTTCAAAGCGGGTACGTTCCACGCGGCTAGAGTGGACAGGACGCTGCAGCATGTGAAGGATCTGGAAGCTGCCGTTGCGGAAATGGTCAGAGTCCTCACTTCAGGCGGTCGTCTCGTTGCCAGCGAGCCTGATTGGGAGACTCTTCACGTAGACACAGAGGACGTCAAAACGATGAGAACGATGGCGCACGTCCTCTGCGATAGCATTCGACATGGGTGGGTCGGTAGGAGCTTATACCGCCGCTTTTCGGCGGTCGGTCTTACCGACATTGAGGTCTTTCCCGAAACATTGGTTATGACCGATTTGAATACGGCCAATGAGGTTCTGCACATCGGCCGCACACTCAGAGACTGCGTGTTGAAGGGGTTGCTCAACGAGTCTACCGCACGCCGCTGGTTCGACGAGCTGAGGGAGCGAGATGGTAGCGGTCAGTTTTTCTCAGCGCTCACGATTTACCTGGTGCGCGGGCGCAAGCCGTTGCATCGACCGCAGACGTTTGAGCGGTTTCTCCAAAACATGACCGGGAGCACCGATGAGTGAACAAAGCGGCAGGATTCCTGACCTCACTTTGGAGACACTCTCGCGAACCTTCTACAAGGAAGCCACAAAGTACGGGTTTACGCACGTTGACTACGTGAGGTACGTAAATCTGTTGCTGGACATGGCGATGAAGGGTAGAGCAGATGAACAACAGAATGAGCAAAGCAAGGATGTGACCGATCGGGGGCCCACTACCGTTTCTGAAGGCGATCCCGAGCTGCCGCTACACGGAGACGGTATCGTCGTCAGGGCGTTCGATGCCGAAGAGGACCTGCCGCTGTT
>CAYTDU010000522.1:0-4408 GCA_964436395.1 uncultured Gemmatimonadaceae bacterium
CGTCGGACGATCGTTGCGACCTCAGGCTGCCCGTTCATAAATCACTTTTCCATCCAGCATGGCCTCACGAACAATCGTTCCGATCATGTCCTTTTGCCGATCGTACTGCTCCGGTGTTACCACAATCAGATCCATGGGCACGACACGGTCGGCCAGTGTGAGATCGATCTCATTGGCCTTACTGCGCCGGGAGCCTTCGACAGGCATGACTATCAAGATGTCGAGATCGCTGTTTTCGCTAGGCTCACCTCTGACGTAGGACCCAAACAAAATGATTCTATCGGGATGAAAACGGTTCACGATGCGGCGCGTCATCTCATCCAGAGCGTCTTGAATTTCAGCTTTCGTCATCCGAACAGCACCCCAATATCAATACGGATAACCCCTAACATGGCTTCAGCGACAATACCGAGCAACCCTTGTAAGCTAGGCCTAACGGAGCACAACCGTCTACCAGCTCATCACCGTTAAAGCAGCGCCGGCGATCTTGGGCACATCTTGGGCACATGCACCCGATAACAGACGCAAACAGACGGGGTCAGACGCAAAAGGTCCCGGTGATTCTCTCGAGAAACAACAACCCGACCTTCACGGCCTCGGCTCCGCCGATAGCCGAGCGATGGACTGCCTTACTTCCTCCACCCAAGACTGCATCTCGGGATCGGCGTTCTCCCACAGACTGACAAAGCGCCCATAGTACTCGATTGCCTCTTCCCAGTCGCCGCGTTGTTCGTACAGATCGCCGATACGCACGTATGCGTGCGCCAGATGCCCCGCGTCGTGGCCGAATGAGGACGATGGAGTTTCGACATAACGCCGGTAGAGAACCAGTGCGGAGTCCGTTTCAGCCAGTTGGTCGTACACCCGTGCCAACCACGGGTTAGCACATGTGGCGCAGGAGTTACCGTCATCCCACATCCGGAACTCGGCAATCGCCTCCTCGAACTTACCCTCTGCTAATGCAGCGATTCCAAGCGCTCCGTGCCGTGCGCGCTCCGTATCAAAACTGTGGTCGGCATCGGGCGTGGCATCGAACTCCGCAATTAACTGCCGTCCCCGCTCCGGGTCGCCGATCGCGGCGTAGGCGCGTGCCAACGATTCGTATGGCCGGTCTAGCGGTGAGAGAGACTCGAGCGGGTACTGTTCCAGCGCGTCGTCCAAAATGCGGCGAGCCCGGGCTGGGTCGTCTAGCAGGAGCCGTTCCTGTATCGCGCGGCCAGAGGCACGAAACAGATAGCGGCCCGCCAGATTGCGTTCGGCGGTGAGAGTAAGTGCTCGGTCCCAATCCCGCTGCGCCTGGATCATCTGTCCTCGCATCGCCGCCAGACTCCCCATAAACACGTGGGCTATCGCCTCCCAGAACACTCGGCCGCGTTGCTCCTCTATCAGCGAGTAGCCGAGCTGTACTACGGCGTCGTAGTTTTTTCGGTAGGACGCGTTGTATATCCGGGAAATCGCTACCTCCGGATTGCCGGGGAAGCGCTGTTCGAACCGATCGATGACAGAAGTCGCCGAATCCCACTTATGCTGCCTCCCCAACGACCCGGCCAGATTCCCGAAGTACAAACTGGTCGTGGAGTCCAACCCCAGCGCCTGGGCGTACAGTTCCGCCGCTCTCTCATGCTCGCGGAGCCCCGTATACACGACGCCGAGGTTGTTGAGAGCGATCGTCTCGTCGGGATACAAGTCCAGGAGGGTACTGTACGCGCTCATTGTCTGGTCGCGGTTGCGTGTGACCACAGAGTGATATGCCGCAGTAACCAAATAACGCTCCCGCTCGGTGAGGGCGTCACGGTAATGGTACGCTTTGGTCGCGGCCTCCACCGCCCGAGATCGCCGTTCGGCGCGATTCTGAAGGATGATCGCCAACTTGCGGTAGGCCATGGCAAACGTCGTGTCGATGGCAACAGCCTCTTCCAGCAGTTGAACCGCTCTAGGATCGTCGCCTTGGTTCGAAGCTCTCAGACCCCTGGAGAACACACGCAGTGCACGCATTGAACCGGTGGTAACTCGCTCCAGTGGCTCGCTCCGGCGTATGCTGCGCAGAGATTCCCCGAACCGTTCGCGCAGACCCACCGAGAGTCGATCGACCGCTCCAACCAGCTCATCTTCACTGCGTGCCGTTTCCTGCAGCGCGGTCAGGACATCGCCGTCCGCCGACACCAGACGCGCGGAGATCGAGAAGCCGCTTCCCACCGCCACGACCTCGCCGGTGATAACGGCGTTGATCCCCTCTCGCTGAGCGGCTTCCATTGCGGTCGACGCTGAAAGACCATCGGCCAGATCGCGTTGCATGAGAAGCAGGATCCGCCCCACCTGCGCAGGATGAATGATCGACACCGCTCGTGATTGTGACAGGCCGATACGCATGAGTTCAGTCACAGTGGGGCCGTGCGCCGAGTCGGCGGTGCGATTCTCGAAGTCGGCTAAAATGATGCGCTCCCGTTCCGCGATTGCGCCACTAGTAATGAGCGACCTGGCCGGACCGATCCCGAGTGCGCGCATCCCCTCATATCCGAGGGTCACCACAGCCAGGCCACCGAACCCCACCGCACCGACCAGCAGGGCCTGCCGCCAGGTGAGCCACCGATCCGTCCAGCTCGTCTCGCTCGCCTGTCCGGTATTTCTACGAGACTCCGCAGTATTCGTGGCCACCACCATCGGGATGCCCAACACCACCAATCCCAGCGCGGAGACAAACACCCACATGGGCAGGCCAAGCTGAATCACGAGCAGATAGACCAGCGCCAGTAATACGAGCGAACCCAGGGAGAAAACTGCGCCGACTTGGATTGGGCGTGCCAGCATCGAGGTCGTGCCGCCGGAAGGAACCAAACCGGCTGCACCTGCAGGTCCGACGTCCCGCAGTGCCTCGGCGAACTGTGCAGCAGGGCTGAATCGGTCGGCCGGCGTCTTCGATAGGACGCGCTGCAGCACGACCGTGACCTGAGGTGGAACGGCGTGTCGCAGTGACGTGACTGAAGGAGGCTCGGCTGTCAGATGCTGGTGTACCACGCTATCGATCGTGGCACCGGTGAACGGCGGCTGTCCGGCAAGCATCTCGTAGAGCACGCATCCCAGACTGTAGAGATCGCTCCGGCCATCCAGATCTCGGCTCCCCGCTGCCTGCTCGGGACTCATGTACGCCGGGGTTCCGATGGCGAGACCTGTCTCGGTCAGTCGCCCGCCCCCCGCCTCGGTGATCGCTCGCGCAATGCCGAAGTCCGCCACGCGCGCGTGGACTCCTGCCAGCAGAATGTTCTCCGGCTTGATGTCTCGGTGCACAACATCGCGGCTGTGGGCATAGGACAGTGCGTCAGCCACCTCGAGCGCAATCTGCAGCGCATCATCGATTGGAAGTTGCTTTTCGCGGTCGAGGCGGTCACGCAACGATTCCCCTTCCACATACGGCATCACGTAGTACAGAAAATCGTTGGCCTCACCCGAATCGTACAGCGGGAGGATGTGCGGATGGTCCAGTCGGGCCGCGATCTCGATCTCGCGAAGGAATCGCTCTGGACCCAACGATGCTGCCAGGTCGGGACGGAGAACTTTTATGCCGACCTGACGATGATGCTTGATATCCTCAGCGAGGTACACCGTCGCCATCCCGCCCGCACCTATCTCCCGCTCGATAGTGTAACGGCCCGACAGCGCAACCTTCAAACGTGAGACGACGTCTTCTGCCATTGGGGAAGAACCCCCTGGTGGGGTTAGGCTCTAAGGTACGCCCCAATCGGGGCCTAGGCCAGATCGAATGCGAACGCCTGGCACTGGACGCTTGCACCATTCGACCGCATGTGCTAACCGTAATAACAAACGCACAACGGAGCATGCAATGGGAAATGCGCTATCTAGACCTCTTCGCCGCTCACGTGAGAACAAGTTGGTTGCCGGCGTATGTGGAGGCATCGCCGAGTGGCTGGATTGGGATCCGACGGCCGTACGCGCGATCTACGTCATCGCTTCTCTGCTGTCGATAGGGTTCCCGGGCTTCATCGCATACCTCATTCTGTGGTTCGTGATCCCGGACGAGGGGTTTTAACACGCCGCTTGTAATAATCCCCCTCCATCGCCAGATTATCTCCTCCAGCAGAAGGAACCCGAAAGGGTTTTTGGATGCCATTAGGAGAGGTGGCCGAGTGGCTGAAGGCACTGGTTTGCTAAACCAGCGTAGGGTTTAAAGCCCTACCGAGGGTTCGAATCCCTCCCTCTCCGTTTTCCTTCAAACACACAGAGACCGATGGCAAACACGGACATACGCGTCCGTTTCGCCCCATCCCCGACCGGTTACCTGCACGTGGGTGGAGCGCGAACGGCGCTTTTTAACTGGCTCTTCGCCAAACAGGTTGGCGGGAAGTTCCTGTTGCGAATAGAGGATACCGACCGCGAGCGCTCTTCTGAGGAG
>CAYTDU010000523.1:0-4403 GCA_964436395.1 uncultured Gemmatimonadaceae bacterium
ATCCGACAGACTGTGAACTATGGGAACGATACTGGCGACCCTATCTCGATCGTCACATATCATTAGAAGGTTGTGGCGGTGAACCACAGGGGACGGACGGTGCGGCATCACCATCGAGTGATCGCCTCGTCAATGAGGAGCCTAACTATCCGGAGTACGACGGAGTCACCTGTACCAGTGATGATCCAATTACGATTGACGATGGTGATGCGCAGGGATTTACTTTGGAGCACGATGGTTCGTTGGGCTATGCGCTGTGGCCAGGGCAGCCATGGGAGATCGTCTTTTTCACGAGCGAGTGGAAACGAATCGGCGGGACCTCCGCCGCCTGGCAATTGCACAGCGATCACCACACCGTAGCCCCCGGTCACCAATCCGAAGGCACGCGAGCCATATACGAATTCAAGGTGCAGCCTGGCAACGAATACCGCGTTTACGTTTACTGGCAGGGGGAAGGAGGGGACGGCTTTCACGCGAACCAACGCGATCCGCGAACGGGCTATCGGCCGTACGGGCATTCGGATAACACGCCAATTCGGGTCTACGACGGCGACACGATGATTGGTGAGGAGCGGGTGAACCAGAAGGTAAGTTCCTCAGGGGCTAAATTCGAATACGCGGCCCGAGAAGGGTCGAGACTCTATCTGTCGGAAGAATGGTATCCCCTGGAGGGCACCTTTGCAGTCGACTCTGGCACGCTCAAGGTTTCGATATCGGCCGATGCAGGGTCGGACAACGAGAGGGGTAGCGCCGAGAAGTTCAACGTCGTGGCGGACGCGGTTCGCATTGAGTGCGTGAATGCCTGGCCGTATCACGCGGATGCGTGTCAGGGAGACGAGCCTAAAACGATCGATAACGGTGACGCAGGCTATCAGGCAACCGGTGCCTGGCAGCAAGTCGATGTGGCAGACGCGGTAGGAGCGAGTTGTGCGAAAGCGGCGTCAGGCAGCGGCAATGAAACTGCCTGCTACACGTTCACGAATGTCGCGCCTGGACAGCATAGCGTGTGGACCACCTTTCTGCCTGCACCGGGTCAAGCGACCAACGCCATGTTCACCGTGTCGGCTGGTGGCGAGCAATTTAGCCCGGTGATCGTTAATCAGTCTAGGCCGTATGTCGGAACCGCATTGGACGACGATGGCCGCCGGTGGTACAAGATCGGTGAATACGAAGTTCGTGCCGATTCGCAGAATGTACGCGTCGTGGTTTCAGATGCGGCCGATGCTGACGTCGTGGCCGATGCAATGCGATTGGAGTGCTCGTTTGAATCGTATGACGAGTGCGATGAGAGAAATGGCATCTACGGTCGAGAGTGCCGCCAGTACTACGCCGAGGACTACGGAGCGACAGAGGAAACCGAAAAAGCGGTCGACGACGCACTCAATTGGTTGTCTCGCCATCAGTACGAAGGCGGCCACTGGAACTTTGACCATCGAAACGCCACGGGACATTACGTCAAGGATGTCTTTGACGTCGTCCCCTGTAATGGGCAATGCCCTAATCATGGAGGTGAAGAGGAGCATTTAGTCGCCGCAACAGGCATGGGGTTGTTGCCTTTCTTGGGAGCCGGATTCGGTCCGACTCACGACAAATACGGCAAGGTCGTCACGGCGGCAATCGAATATCTGATTCGGTGCCACAGTTTGAATGGACGTCTGGCAACGCCAAATCAATATAAGGACGAGGGCTACGAGCAGGGCATAGGTACGCTGGCTTTGGCCGAGGCCCTCGGCATATGTAGGCAGTCTGGATTTGGCGATGTTGATGAAGTGGAGCTCACCCAGACCGTACAGTCGGCAATACGAAGAATCGTTCGCTGTCAAAATGATGAGAGCAAAGATCCTGCGATCTATCCTGTTGCAGACTCGTCCGACCATGAGGCAAAAGGTGGCTGGCGTTACGCCTGTGGAGCAGATCACGACGTTAGCGTGACTAGCTGGATGGTGCAGGCCATCGTTGTCGCGGGTGAATTGGGTGTCGACTATGAAGGCTTTGCCGAGTTCAAAGGGCCGGGGCGAGGCGTGATGGAGGATGTTCGCTACTACATGCATCTCGATACGCCACGCGGCGATTTTGTAGAGGATCCTGTCTACGGCACCCACGGTAGACGTTACGCCTATGGATACAATAAATATTTCGCCTGGGGGATTGGCAATCAGATTGGCAAGTTTGTGCAGTTAGCTGCAGGGGTGTCGCCTCAAGCGAAAGGTATGCTGGAAGCGGCGGACTTTGAAGTGTCTCGGATTTCATCTCCCCAGTCGACAGAGGAAACCTTCGGAGTCGACGCCTACCGAGAGTACTACGCAACGCACTTCATGCGTAGGATGGGCGGTGGCTATTGGGAAGATTGGAACGACGCCATGAAACAATATCTGCTTACAGATAATCCGGCGCCGACAAAGGGCCATCAACGTGGGAGTTGGTTACGCAATCAGGCAGGCAGTCAAATTCATTCCTACTGTGGCCGACTTTGGGATACGGTTTCGGCGTGTCTTTGCCTCGAAGTCTACTATCGCTACGCCAAAGGGATCTAGCCTTACCCTGTCGCTGGCTTCTCGCGGAGGAGATTCGATTTCTGCCGGTATCTCCATTGCACTCCCAGGAAAACGCTGTAGCTGGTACACATAGGGAATGAAACTGGTATCTGGTAATTCTCACGCGTGGTGTTGGCTCTGGTCCATGCTTCTATGGTGTGGGGCGATCTCGTGCTCGAGTAATCCAGACGTTAGACAACCACCGCTCGACCAAAGCCCGCAGTTCGACGCGAAAGAACAGCGGCTCGTTGCCCGACTTCGCGAGGCCCATTCAGGTGTAATCGTGCAGGCGATGGACTCGGCTCCCAACGCCGACGGCAGGGCCGATAATGACCGCGGCGGGGTGAGCGTGCATTTTTCTTGTGCTGAGGCCGTGCATTTCTCGGATGAAGCAGTCGTTGCGCTGCGTGACCTCAATGACGAACGCCCGATTCTCTCGATGCGGCTGACGTCCGCGTTGCTACTCGACGATGACCTTCGGCTCTTACTCACCGATCTAGGGGAGCTTCGAAAGCTAGAGATCGACTGTCCTCAAGTTACGGACGCCGGGCTTCAAGTCGTTGAGAATCTAACGGACCTTGAGGAACTTCGGCTCTCCGGCAGTTTGGTCACCGATGTTGGTCTCATTTCACTTGCCAAGCTCCCCCGTCTGCGAATTCTCTGGCTTGTCGAAACCAGAGTTGCCGGGCGTGGGTTTTCGCATCTGCATGGATTAGAGGAACTCGACGAGATTCACCTCAGTAACTCACCGATCGACGACGAAGGATTGAAGCAATTAGCCAGCTCGCCTTCGATCACGACTGTCATTGCCAATGGTACGAAGGTAACCGATGCAGGAATGCGACACCTCATCGGCATGCCGCGACTGCGGTTTTTGAGCGTAGAGTCAACCGAGGTTACGGATGCAGGCGCGGTGGAATTGCTCAACTCCAAAGGCGAGATTCAGATCCTCTATTAGTTTCGTCGCACTATTCTTGTGCGGAAGAGGTAGTGGCCGACCGAGTTGTCTCGCCACCTATTCGATTTTTGGCATCGCCAATTCCTTTAACGCCCTGCCGACGACCGCTCGATAGTAGCGGTACCCATCGGCGTCCTCCGCTTGCAGTGCTTTCTGCATGCGTGCGGCCGCTGGACGAGCCAATTCGTCCAGTTCATCGAGGGCCGTTCCGGCCAGCAATCGCACCCAGGCATCGTCGTGCGCAAGTGCAGCTGTGAGAATGGCGAGCCCTTCTTCGGCTGCTTCTAAGCGGCATAAGTTCTCCGCGGCGGCAATCCTTACCGACGTGTCCTCGTCCAGCGCGGCGTTACGCATTGATTCGAGAAGCGTTGAGCGAACAATGTCGTTGGCATTCGGGCCAGGGTGCACCAGCTGCCGACCGAGTCCGACCACCGCCCAATATCGAACCGCGCTGTCTGCATTATCAAGGCTCTGAGAGAGTACCACTACGTCGCCATGTGCCGCCGCGTCGGCGATGGCGCGAAGCTTGGCCACTCGGTTGGCGCCCTTGTCGCCACGAAGGATCGCGTACCGACTTCCCCGGCTCCGCTCTCCGGCAGTCAATGCGGGCTCTGGCAAGAAGCCTAAGTCAAGCGTCTCCTCCTGCCACTGGTAGAGTCTCTCACGCATCTTCTTCAGGACAGCCTGATGTTCTGGGTCCTTGGACGTGGCTAGGTTCGTCAGTTCGTGGGGATCGCTTTCCGTATCGTACAGCTCCTCGATCGGCTTTCTATCGCTCATGAAAAGTGTGGCCGCCGGCGGTAGGTTGCCTTCGGCTTGCAGACGCCTGAGGGCCTGCATCGTCGTATTTGTCTCCGCATATATCCCCGCCTTCCTGGTCTCCTTGGCCGCTGGTTTGTTGGTCACCCGAA
>CAYTDU010000524.1:0-4402 GCA_964436395.1 uncultured Gemmatimonadaceae bacterium
TGCGAATCTCAAAGTTTATCAAAGCAGAGAAGCTGCCGGCGTGGATCGTTAACAACGTTCACGACGACATTCAGATTGATGTCGATCGAAGTTGTCTGACCTATATGGCACAACACGCGAAGCGTTTGATGGAAAACTACCCTGAGTTCCAGCCCATGCCGATCATCACGGATTGCGAAGTGTCTGAGACGAATTGGGCTGAGAAAACGAAAATGGAGATGGCCGCATGAAGCTGTCTGATTTTGATGCCTACGTGCAACGACTCCAGAATCTGACGCCGTTCACGCTTTTGCATCCGACACCGGACGGTGAGGATGTGGTCGACTGGTTTCAGGTCACACAACAGTTCATTCTACCCGAGTTGATCATCAACCAGCTCAATATCCCAGCACAGGTCGACCTGTGCCCGGCTCAACTTCAAACGTGGGGGCGTTACAAGAGCATCGCACAGCGGGCGGTCGACATCTGCCAACGTCGGTATCGCGTTTGGCGCGATAGTTTCAAATTGATGGCGTTTGAGACTGCAGAGCGGTCGGGAGAAAAGAAACCGACCGATAAGATGCTCGAGATGTTGTATCGCCAAGAGACTGAGTACGCTGTGCACTACAAACGTATCGAGCAGTCAGAGGAAGCGCTCAACGCGATTATAGCCGTCTATGATGCGTTTAAGATCAAAGCGAATCTTCTCGGTGCACACGCCCCGATGTATCGAGAGATGGCAAGGTAACGGGGTCTACAAAGGAATCAAAGAAGGAGAGCAAGATGAATGGACAGTATCCGCCGGCGCCTGCGTTTCCAGGGGCTCCGCAAAACCAACAACCCGTGTATCCGAATCAGGCGCCGCCGTATTGGCCGACTCAAACGCAGTCGTGGCCTGGGTCGGGTCAACAGCCGCAGCAACCGCCGGGGCAGTACCCGCAGCAACAGTTCCCGCAACAGCCGCAGCAACCGATGGGGGCGACTGGCGTACCAATGGCCGTTGATGTGAATCCCAACGCGGTGCAGGCAGCCAATGCGCAGTACGACGTTGACTCGTCCCGGCGAGGTGGTGGGCCGTTTGCGAAGTATTGCCGGCACCCGGATGCGATGGGCAACGTGAAGTGGGATAACAACGTGCCGATTGGTTACGAGAGTAAGCTCATTTTGTGGATTTGCCACCCGTGGTCTCCCGAAGCTGGGATGCCGTTTCACAAAACGGTGAGTCACTTCTACAAGGGCGGTTCGAGGCCCAACGGTGCCAACGTCGGTTGTAGCGGGGAGGGCTGCAAGATTTGTGCGGCGGCCGATGAGGCAAGCAAGTCGGGTAATCCGCAGCTCGCTGAGAAGGCAGCTAACTGGGGACGGCGTCGAGTGCAATATCTCTACAACGTCATCAACATGGACAACTCTACCGAGCACCGATACGACGACGGCATCATTCGCTCGGTGATCTACCCGATGGGAACGAATCTGCACGGTGACATGAAGCGGCTCGTGGAAGCTCGAGCTGCCGGCGCCGGGATTCCGCCTGAGCAAGGTTGGAATCAGATTTGCCACATTCACCATGGTCGTCGGTTGCAGTTCTCGAAGAAGAAGACTGGACCTGACCGGATGAATGTCGAGTATGGTGTGTTCGACATCGACAATCCGCCAGTACCGCTTGACCCACAATACCACGTGGTGCTCCAGAACCTGTGGGATTTGTCGGCGCAGATCAAGAACCCGACTGATGAGGAAGTCTACAACGCCATCAACGACATGGGCCTTCCGTATCCGGGGATGGGTCAGTCGTTTGGGCAGGTTCCGCAGAGTTACAACTCGAATCCCAACCCGCCCTATCAGAATCCATATGGGCAACAACCGCAACAACCGCAACAACTGCAAGCTCAGTCGTGGCCGCAGCAACTGGCTCAACAGCCGATGCAGCAACCGGCGCAACAGTCCCAACAGCCCCAACAGCAACCCCAGCAACAGCCTGGGTGGGCGCAACCGCAAGGTGGTCCGCCACCGGCTCCGGGGTTTAATCCGCCGGCGCAACAGCCCCCGCAGCAACCGATGCAGGGGCCGTCGTTTGGTTCTCCGGCACCGTCGCAGGCTCCGCAGATGAATGCGCAGCCTAGCCCATCGGCGGCGGCCTATCCGATGTTTCCTCCTGGGGGCAATGCGAGTGGACCGATGCAGGGGTCGGGAGGATCTGCCCCTTTTTGAGTCCGCTGCCTGCAGGTCGTGATCGTTGTTTCGGTCATTACGAGGTGACCTCACGCTATTGTGAGCGGTGTCCAGCGTGGCCTCAACTCGCGTGCATTGAGGAAACACCGGGTGCACGTGAGGCCAAGGCCATCGACCCGGAGCTGATGAAGCTCCGGGCTTTGGTAGGTGGTTGAGCGAATGGTGAAGAGGAAGAAAAAGACGGCCAGGAAGACGAAGAAGAAAGTCAGCCGCAAGCCTCGTATCCGTGTTGATCGGCGCAAAGAATTTGCTGAGGCGATGGGTGGCGGGGGCATGGCCGAAGTTCTCAGTCTGGCGAGTGATGAGGCTCTGAGTTTCGTGCGTGATCGAGTCAGCACGCAGAGCTTCACGCTCGACCGGCTTCTTCGCAGTCGTGATCTCGATGGCATCTATCAGGCCAAGGGAGGCATCCCGCTCGGACGTGTGGTCGAGGTCTATGGGCCTCCATTCATCGGCAAAAGCACGATGCTCGATCACATCTTGGCAGCAACTCAACAGATGGGTGGCGAAGCGGTGCTCTTTGACAACGAGATTAGTCGAGACCGCTACTACACGCAGTGCATTGGTGTGGATCTGAAGAAGCTGTGGCTGATTCAGATGAACAGGAGCACCATCGAGGCGGTCTTCAATCGCATCATCAAAGCCATCGAGTTCTGGAAAACGACGGCTCCAGAAAAACCTGTGGTCATTGGCTGGGATAGTCTCGGGAAGACGAGTACCGAGGAGGAGTTGAAGAAGTTTGAGCTGGAGCTGTCGAAGCCTGAGAAGGAATTTGGCAAAGAGAATTACCAACCGGGGAGCGCCGCTCGAGCGCTTCACCTGGTCACACGCCACCTCGCTCCCAGGCTTGGTGGTACGCGCATTGGGCTTGTGATCATCAACCACGAGTACGAAGACATCGGGGGAGCCAAGAGCTTCTTCAAGAAGAAGAACACCTACGGCGGCTCAGCTCTGCAGTACACCAGCTCAGTTAGGCTCGAGCTGCGTTACAAGGAAAAGGGGGCGATCAAAAACAGCAAGGGCTACGCGCTCGGCCGGGAGATCGTCGTGAAGCTCGCAAAGAATCGTTGCGGCGAGAACGGTGAGGCTGTGGTGCCGATTCTGATGAACGTCGGCATCAGCAACCTCTACACGGTTTTCAGTGCGCTTAAACAGCGCGGCATTATCGTGGTCGCTGGCAACCAACACGTGATGAACATCAACGGCCAAGAGATGAAGTTCTTTGGCTTCGAGGGCCTCGAAGGTTTGTGTCGAGAGAACCTCGAACTGTGGCCGCTGCTACTCGGCATCTACGAGAGTTTGGAGTGGTGACATGCCAATTTGGGTTTACGACTGTGCCAAGTGTGGTGCCGAAGTCGAGAACATCTGCAGCTTTGAGAAGCGCGATGAGTCTCTGACGCATGAGGATTGTGGCGGCAAGCTCGTGCGCCGTGGCGTCCAGTCGTTCACGATGGGCAAAGAGTCGTTCCAGGGCGGTGCGATTCTGGCGAGTGGCGAGAAGATTCCAGGTCACTGGGGCAAGTCAGCACGAAAAAAGAAAGGGTGGTATCGACCATGACTGATCACACAATCACAGCGAGTTGGGATGTTCTTTTGAACCAGGCCGGGTCCACAGCCGAAACCCATTTGTGGTCGGCACACGCCGCGCTCGAAAAGATGTTCGGGGAGAGTTTCGCCGATGAGAATCCTGCCCTCGTCGTCGAGATGGCGAAGTTGGTGTCTGAGGATTTTCGGTCGACCTGCATCGTGGTCGCCTCTCAACAACTCTCCGAAGCTCTGATGTGGATGAAGCGCGATGACCATTCGTGACACAAGCATCGAGGCGTATCACCAGATCCGCGATGAGGGGCTTCTCAGTCCCATGCGCCAGCGTGTGTTGGATGTGCTTGTTCAAATTCGGCCAGCGACTAGCGGTGAGATTGGGGCGCAATTTCCCAAGTCCAAGGGCGGTAGGGGTGAAGCTGGGAATGTTCATGCTCGGTTGAATGAAATGCGGCGACTCGGTGTGGTGTACGAGGTGCGTTTGCGCAAGTGCACAGTGACAGAGAAAAACGTCATCGAATGGGACGTGACCGGCAATTTGCCTAGTGGGTCTGCTCAAGGTGACAGCCCAAAGAAGCGCGAGTTGGAAGCGGCTGTCGTCCGTTTGGAGAAGCGCGTGCGTGATCTTGAACGTGAGAATGAATGGTTGAAA
>CAYTDU010000525.1:0-4401 GCA_964436395.1 uncultured Gemmatimonadaceae bacterium
GGTCGGGATTGCGGTGCTACTCATTTTCACTAGAATCGACTACCGAATTTGGCAGCGCAATGCATGGGCCATGCTGGGCTTCTCTGCGCTACTCCTGGTTTTGTTGCTCCTCCCGTTCACTCAGGAGATCGTGGTCGCGCGAAATGGTGCGAGACGTTGGTTGAATGCGGGGTTGTTCACATTCCAACCATCAGAATTCGCCAAGTTCACTCTGATAGCTTGGACAGCGATGCTGGCCGCCAAGAAGGGTGACCAGATCCGGCGGTTCAAGCGCGGTCTACTGCCAGTCTTTGTGATTGTCGTGCCGATGGCGTTTTTGATCTTTCTGGAGCCCGATCTATCCACGGCGAGTCTGATCGTTATGCTGGCGGCAATCGTGGTCTTCACGGCTGGAGCAAAGATCGGACATTTTCTAATCATAGGTTTGGTGGCACTTCCCGTATTGTGGCAGTCGATAGCAAGTGCCCCTTACAGGCTGCAGCGTGTGGCATCGTTCCTTAGCCCCGGGACGGAGCTGGTCGAGGCAAGTTGGCAGATAAAACAATCGTTGATCGCAATCGGCGCGGGGCAGCTGTTCGGCGTCGGGTTTGGGCAGGGGCTTCAGAAGCTCGGCTACTTGCCGCTCGCTTACTCGGATTTCGTGTTCTCTACTATCGGAGAAGAATGGGGGTTCGTTGGGGTTCTTGTTGTTGTCTTGCTGTACGCGACTTTCATAGCCACGGGCTTCAGAATCGCACGGTTTGCACCTGATCGATTTGGATTGCTGTTGGCCACCGGTTTGACGGCTCTCATAGGGCTCACGGCTCTGCTTCACATTGCGGTGACGTTGTCCCTTGTACCGACCACAGGGTTGCCACTGCCGTTCGTGTCGCATGGGCGGTCGAGTCTCATAATCGCTCTCTTCTCTACCGGTGTGCTCATCAACATCGGGGCCTCCAGCGTTCGCGACGGGCGCGCGAAGTGAAGCTGATAATTGCCGGAGGCGGCACCGGCGGTCACCTCATGCCGGCGTTGGCGTTGGCGGAGGCGTTTGTTGAAGAGAATGCTGCCGTCGAACCCGTTCTCGTTGGTGCCAGAAGAGGTGTTGAGGCGGCAATACTGCCGTCACGCCCCTTCCGGTACCACTTGCTTTCTCTGGAGCCCCTCTATCGACGCCAATGGTGGAAAAACCTGCGCTGGCCTGTAGTTGCACTGAAGACGAGGCATGAATGCTTCCGAGTCTTGGGACAAGAGCAGCCAGCATTGGTTTTGGGCACGGGAGGGTACGCCGCAGGGCCGGTATTGTATTGGTCGTATCGTAGCGGGATTCCTGTGGCAGTCCAAGAGCAAAATGCTTATCCGGGATTGACAACAAGGTGGCTTGCGCGAAAGGCCGATCAGGTTCACCTGGGATTCCCTGAGGCATTGGATCACCTCAAGCCTGGCGCAACAACGGCGGTATACGAGTACGGTAATCCCATAACGCCACCGCCAACTCCACCTCCGCAACGCTCTGCGGCGAAGGGGGGGCTGGGGATACCGCAGCAGCAACCAGTCGTGCTCGTAGTCGGTGGCAGCCAAGGCGCCATGGCTATCAACGAGACTGTAGCCGAGTTAGTGCGCTCCGATGGCTTTGCCGACGTCGTTCTCCTCTGGAGCACGGGGCATCACACATGGAAAACGTATGCTCAGTTCCACGAACCGCCCAGGAGAATCGTCAAGGCGTTTTGGGATCCTGTGGCACAAGCGTATGCGGCAGCTGACATCGTTGTTTCCCGCGCTGGGGCGATGACAACTGCAGAACTTTGTGCGTGGGGCCTTCCATCCATCCTGATTCCGCTTCCAAGCGCTGCGGCGAACCACCAAACGAAGAATGCCCAAGCGATGGCTCGAGCCGGTGCGGCAGTCCACATTGCAGAAAGTGAGCTATCATCTGCCGGCCTGATGAACGTCCTGAACTCTCTTATGTCAGACGCCGCGGAATTGGGGCAAATGGCGGCCGCTGCTACCTCTCGTGGAAGGCCTGACGCGGCTCGAAAAATCGCTCGAGAGGTTTTGCGGTTGGTGGGCTAAGTTCAAGGGCTTTCGCAACTTCCACGTTTTTCTTATACTTGCCACCACTAATGGAACTCTTTTCACCGGATGATCCCCGACCCATCCATTTCATGGGGATAGCCGGCGTTGGAATGAGTGCGCTCGCGCTCATTGCCAGGCGCCGGGGGGTAGCCGTCTCCGGATGTGACATGAGCACCGATGGAGCAGGCGACCTGTTGGAGGCTGGTGTGGCGATCACGACAGGCCACAGTGCCGATCACGTCGCCGACGCAAGGGCTCTCGTCTTTACCTCTGCGGTGCCCAAGGATCATCCAGAGATTGTAGCTGCGAAACAAAAGGGTATTCCTGTAGTGCGACGGGCTGAGGCGCTTGGACAGGTGGTCAATAGCGGCACAGTTGCGGCTATTGGCGGGACTCACGGAAAGACCACGACCACAGTCATGGCGACTATGGCGTTGAGCGCTGCAGGGTTAGACCCGACTGGAATAGCGGGTGGCAGGGTGGCCGAGTGGAACGGAAACGTACGGCTCGGTGAAAACGATCTGTTCGTCGTTGAAGCGGACGAATACGATCGCTCCTTCCTTACATTGGAACCGACTGTTGCCGTCGTCAACAACGTGGAAGCCGACCACCTCGAATGCTACGGATCGTTGAGTGCATTGGAAATGGCGTTCGTGGAGTTTGCCGGCAGGGCAAAGCTGGTTTGTGTCGGCGGTAACGACAGAGGTGCCATACGGGTGGGGAAGCGGTTGGAGGTGCCCACCTGGAACGTCGGAACGGGGGAGAATGCGGACATCAAGATCTCATCGGTGTCGCGCGACAGGAAGCTCACTGAAGCGAGCATCAGGCTGCCCGAAGGGGCCACCGTGGATCTGAGGTTGACCGTGCCAGGCCTGCACAACGTGCGAAACGCAGCGATGGCGTTGGGTGTTACCTGTTTTTTGGGAGGTGACGTGAGTGCCGCGGTCGAAGGGTTGAGGGGGTTTTCCGGGGTCTCCCGTCGGTTCGAGGTGGTTGGGTCGGCTGCGGGTGTCACTGTAGTGGACGATTATGCTCACCATCCCACTGAGGTTGCGGCCACCATCGCCGCGGCTCGACAGCGGTTTCCAGGCCGACGAATCGTCGTCGTCTTCCAACCGCATTTATATTCGAGAACGCAGGCGCACGGTGAGGCGTTCGGAATAGTGCTGGCTGCTGCGGACGAGGTGGTAGTGGCTCCGATCTACCCAGCTCGTGAAAAACCCATTCCGGGTGTGACTGGAGAAGTCGTGGCCAAGGCTGCCATTAGCGCAGGTGTGCCGGTGGAATGGGTTTCGGATTTTGATTCACTGGAGTCCGCAATACTCGATCTAGTGCGGGCTGGCGATGTGGTATTGACGCTTGGCGCAGGCGACATCACCAAAGTAGGGCCACAACTGCTGCAGACCATGCAAGGTACGGCAGCATGAAGCGACGCGTGCTATATGCAGTGAGCGGAGTGGCGACACTCGTGTTGCTGGGCGTTCTTTCACCTTTGCTGCTCAGGCATGTTTCGTTCTTTCGAGTGAGACAGATTGAGCTGGTTGGTGTGGTGAATCACTCACCGACCCGGTTGCTGAAGTCACTCGACATTGAACGCGACCGTAACTTGTTCGAGCCGTTGCGAGATATTGAAGAGAATGCGGCGATGTTGCCCGGAGTGATTGCTGTAAAGGCCGAGCGCCGAATGCCTGGAACACTTAAAATTGTGGTAGAGGAACGTCTCCCTGTTGCATTCGTTCCGACATCGACGGGGTTACTGGCAATCGATGCGGGCGCAAATCCGCTGACATACGACCCGACCGAGTCCGGCCTGGATCTGCCTATTGTGCAGACAGCAGACACGGTTTTGGCTCGGGTGTTGGCCGCGGTTCGGGTGGCGGACTCAACGCTGTACGGACATGTGGAAGCCGCGCGGTTTACCGGTGACGACAATGTCTTACTCGAGTTGGATGCGGCAGAAGTGATACTTCGAAGAGAACCGACGATCGATGAGATCAAGGCGATAGGGTTGGTAAGACGTCATCTGGCAGCGACTGGAAGACCCTACGACGAGTTGGACGTTCGGTTCGAGGGAAGAGTAATCGTGCGAGGAAGCGGAGTGTGAAGGGCGACGGCCTGGTAGCCGGATTGGATCTCGGTAGCTCCAAGACGTGCGTTGTGATAGCCGATGCCGTCGGCGACGAACGCAACCCTGGAGCCAAGGTCCTAGGCGTCGGCCTTGCTCGGACCACCGGTGTGAAACGTGGTGTAGTGCAGAACATCGAGGAAACGACGCGGTCCATCAAGCTGGCGATGCGTGATGCGGAGCGCATGGCTGGTGTGCAGGCGCCGCTGGTTTACTGCGGA
>CAYTDU010000526.1:0-4400 GCA_964436395.1 uncultured Gemmatimonadaceae bacterium
CGTACTTCGCGCACAAGGACGGGATGGGGAATGTCATTGCGCTCACGGATCGTCTCAGGAACGTGGAAGAGCAGTACACGTACGAGCGTATCTGGGGTGGCTTGTCGTTGGACACGCTGAGTTCGTGTACTGAGGCGGAGTGCAACAGGTCGAAGTACAAGGGTGCATTGCACATTGGTGAAGAGGCGGGCATCTACTACATGCGCAACCGGTGGTACGAGCCGCATACTGGGAGGTTTCTGAGTGAGGATCCGATTGGGTTGGCTGGTGGTATCAACCTGTATGCGTATGTGGGTGCGGATCCTGTGAATGGGACGGATCCGTCGGGGTTGTATCTTTTTGACCTTGATGAACTCCTTCCAGATCCAATCATCGGTGGCTTTTATGACCCGCACAACTATACGGCAGCTGGGTTCAACCCTAACCATACCGACGGTGTTCGGTTCAACCCGTGGGGTGGCAACTGGGGTGGTGGTTCTTCGTATGGGGGATGGTACTTGGGATCACCGAACGGTGCGTGGGGAAGACTTGTGCTTCAGGATGCGCAAGAGAACTCAGAGAAGCATGATCCGTGTGCATCCTACAAGGGGAGCCTGGGTGCGTGGGTGGTTGGGGCGATTTGTCGTCAGGTACACGCGCCGGAGGGTTCTTCACAGAGCAACACATGCACTGCTGGGTGCTTAGAAAACCTGTGGAACGGCTACGAAGAGAAACCTCACTGGGGGCAATATCTGTGGAATGGTCACACAGCGTGTTATGGGCAATGCGATTACACGTTGCTGAATTTCGTCGTTGACTTTGTCCTCGGTGCCGGAGCCTACCTAAGGGACTTGCAGGCGAACCATGGTTGTCCTCGTGCTGTTCGCCAGTGGGGGATATGTGGCACATGATCACAGCTACTGCCAGATCGCTCGGGCGGCGTTCGCTGCATCGCTACGGGGTTTCCGCTAGCAGTATGCGGTGCCAAACCAGGTGGTGGGAGCCCAACGTAATGCTCAAAGCCCGCGTAGGCTGAGGTCCACGAAATGAAAGCGAAGAGATTCTTTTTTGTCTGCTTGGCATCAACTGCGGCCGGAGTACTGGTTTTTTCGGCTCTCATGCCTGTTGTTCTTGGTATGGCTGAGTCAAACACAGATATCATTGCACATTCGCCTCCTCTGTTCGATGTAATTTCCTCGGCGTTTGTCCACATAGGGGTGGTGCTCGGTCCGGTTGCACTGCTCGTTGTTGCGCTATCGGGGGCAGGTGCGCAGTGGTATCTGCGACGCACACGACAACAAGCTGCTACACACGTGCTGGTATTCGGACTCCTTGAAGGGAGTGTCCTCGTAGGTGGTGGTTGGTTGGCCTTTACTTTCACCGGTGGATCGAGTTGGACGCTACCCGACTACATGATGTTTGGTGTGGGAGCGGTCTGTGGTGCAGTAGCTGCCGCGGTGTTCTTGGCGTTGATGCGGGTCAAGGATCATACTGAACCGGAATTGTAGGCCTGCACGTGTCCAGCTACTTTGACCCGCGCCACAGCCCGGTTTCGGCTGGGTTTGTTGTTGGGAACCGTCGTTGTCGATGAAACTAAGGCTTAATCGGTTTCCCGGGAATTAGTTGACGGAGGTATTGATGAAACCTGGATCGAGATTGCTCCCTAAATCGATGAGGTCCGTGATAAGGAACGGGCTAATAGTGCTGTTCGTTCCGATTGCCTGCTCCTCCCAGGAGAACGGCCACCAACAACAGCTTATCGCGGCGGAGACCTTCGTGTATGAGTTCTACAGTTCGTATCAGACACGCTTGGAGGTTCACGAAAATGCCAGCATTCCTGCGTGGGTTAGTGTAGCTCGAGAAGAGGCTTCGCTTCTAGCGTCGGAGCTTGCGCGAGCGCTGTTCGCAGACTATGAGGAAGCGCGACAATCCCCGGGAGAGCTAGATGGCCTAAGTTTTGATCCGTTCCTTGGGTCGCAGGATCCCTGCGACAACTACAGAGTTGAGGAGGTGGATTCGGTCGCGACTGGCATTCGCGCAAAGCTGTATGGTGACTGTACAGGCACGGGGGAACGGCAGCCGGACGTGATTGCGGAATTGGTCCGGGTGAATGGAGGGTTTCGTTTTTCCAACTTCTACTATCCGCCTCTAAACACAGATCTGTTGACTGTGTTGACGCTCTGGCGCGATGGGCGTCGAGGTATTTGAGATGCGCTCGCTGATCGGCGTGCCGTAGCTGTTCGATGACTTCGAGTGATTTGAGGAAACTTGGTTTATGGGGTGAGGTTCTTGCATTGAGGAGGAGCGGCGTCCATGCTCGCGGGAGGGAGGCTTTCGGCCCGCGCAGCTGCATTCCATTTCCTGTAATATCTATCACACCGGCTCCCCCCGGAGCTGGACGTCGGCGGTCTTGAATTCACCCTTCGGTCCAATGCCGCGGGAGGCCAGCGGCTAACGGCAGGAAGCACAACGTGGGGGGCGGCGTGGTCGTACACAATCGTTTGGATGGCGCGGACTCTTCGCTTTGCTGCCGCCCCCACGGGGCTTTGGTGAATGGCTCTGGGTGTCGGTGCACCGTTTATGCAAGAAATTCAACGGTAGAGCGCAGGTGGGCGGTAACGTGGAGTTCGGGTTAAAAGTTGTGTACACGTCTCTGGCGGATTCATTGAGCACCACGATTTGCCTGACACCTATGATCAAACCAACACGATTTGTCTCCTTTTGGTCCATCGTGAGCGTGACACTGTTGGCGTGTGGCTGCTCTGAGGATCACAGGTTCCCCGGTGTCTGGAAGGAGCCGCCCGGTCTCTACGCGGCACAACAGCGAGCGCTGTCGGATACGAGCCTATGGCGTTGGTGGCCTTCTGACAACTACACTGGTCTGATAGACTCGCTCGCGCTGACCGACAGCTCGGGCGAATATGGTGATCCGATCGGCCTGTTGCTGCGTCATTTTCCCGGCGAATCTGTTGACTCGAATTTCACTATTCACCTCACGTTCCTCACACCGGTTGTAGAGGTTGGAGAGTCGCCACTTTACGTCTATTCCGTCCAAACCGGCGTTGACCCTGTGAGGTACTTTCACGAGCGTACTGGCTTGGTGAGTGATGTTTCAGTATCTGGTGATACGGTGGATTTTTGGCACAATATCAGTGGGGCATTGATTTCAAACCCACATCATTGGCTGATTCTGCCGCCCCGATCAATCCTAGCTCACTTGCAGGATTTGTCCTGTCAAGTGGACCTCCACTATCCGGGTATCGACTCGGTTGTTTCGTTCAGTGGTCGAAGGGGAAAGCCTGGGGCGGTTGATCCCGAGGCCTATTATTGCTGGCTTGGCTACAGACTCCGCGAGGGGACGTACAACGTGAGTGGTGGGACCACGCGGTTTGTTTACGACTTTGAAACTACTGAACTTGAGAATGTCAGTTACCGTACAATAGATACGATACTTGGCGACATGCGACGTGCAGACACGACTCAACTTCGTGTTGTCCGCACGTTGCCAACGGCAGAACGCCTCTCGACGTTGTCGGAGCGGGTTGCTTCCTCCTTATCAGACGTTACTGCTTCCCTGTTTGCCCGTGCGCTTGTCGAGGATCGCAGAGGTTTGGGTCTGATGGTGTCGCCGGTAGCGGAAACGCTTGCCCCCGATGGGTCCGCGTATTTCCTGGTCGGGCTCATGAACATGGGTTTGCCGACAGCGGTTCGAAACTCGCCTTCGAACTGGCAGGTGGGAGGTGAGGGGACGAGTGCACGAGAGAAGGAAGATTCGACAACTAGTTCGGATAGAATCGAGGACTGGTTCGTGCTGCCCCACAGGTCTTTCTTCGGACAGTTGGTGAACGCCCGGTGTCCGACCTTGCCAAATCGTGAAGGTCTTGCACCTGAATGTTCAGGTGAGCCACTGGCACCTGGCGAGTACGTCATTCCGATTAGGTACCAACGCACAATTTACGACGAATCCGGTCGTCCAATGTCGGTTGACTTGCGCGACACGGTGAGATACGTGGTGAGGTATTAGCCGAAAGTCAGAATCTGACCTCACAGATTGCATTCCGGGCCGGGCTTCGGTGACTGTTAACGCCGCGCCGGTCGCATGCGATCTGGACCAAACGCTTGCCATCTCCGTCTTTCCCGTTTTCTGAAGTGCAAAGCGACTCTTCTTCATGCACGCCGTGACAGCAATCCGGCCAGCCTCACCTTGCGTGCAAGGACAGGCATGACACCGTGACAGCGGTCATGGATCCCTGCCGTCACGTGGAGGAGCAGTACACGTACGAGCGTATCTGGGGTGGCTTGTCGTTGGACACGCTGAGTTCGTGTACTGAGGCGGAGTGCAACAGGTCGAAGTACAAGGGTGCGTTGCACATCGGTGAAGAGGCAGGCATCTACTACATGCGCAACCGGTGGTACGAGCC
>CAYTDU010000527.1:0-4389 GCA_964436395.1 uncultured Gemmatimonadaceae bacterium
GTTTACCACGCCCATGTAATCCTCGGAGATGTAGCACGCACTTAGCGGGATCGACCTGAACCGGAGATCGCCATCGTTTTCAACGAACACAACGCCGGTGCCGAAACCCGCGAGGGACTCATAGCACTCATCAAGCGTCGCATACAGGTTGACGAAAGGATCGTTCAGGACTGACAGAACGCGGTCCCGGGACAGGCTTAGCCACCGGGAGGTCTTGTCGTCGGGCACGAAATTCCGGATCGAAAAGTCGAACCACTTGAGCGACTGGTTGGTCAGGAGCGACCCCATGCCACCTACCAAGCGTTCGAGAGACTCGCCCGGCGTGTTGTTGAAAATCCGCTGTTGACGCTCCGTTCCCGGAGCCAGTGCACGCGTGAAATCGCGGTTCGGCAGGACGTACTCAGCAATATCCTGCCAGAACGATTCCCAGTTCGCCCGCTCCGACTTCATCACAGAGAATCGGTCAATCAGGTTTTTTCCGAGTTCGCTCATTGGCCGAGGAGTTGCTTGACGTTCAGGTTCGACTGGCCACCGACGTTGCCGCCCAGAATCGTGCCGCTACGGCCCTGAGCGGAGAGGTTCCTCCGCCTTTCAGCAGCAGCAGCAGCGGCAATCGCGTCAGAATCCGTGGAGGTTGGGCTCGGAGGCGGCGGTGGAGCCGATTGCTTAGGGGCAGAGAAAATGCTCATCAGAGGAAATCCAAGGGATTGTAGTCTGCAACACTATCGGGCATCGGGGGCCTTGCTGTCAAGGGTTCTGCGAATCTTTTCATCATAACGGCATAATGCGTCGCGGCCATGATGTCATCGTTCTTCTTCACGATCTGCCCGTCCTTGCGGTGGTACATCCGAACCTCTCGAAACCACCGATCCAGATTCCGGAACACGCGGAACCGCCCGGTACGCATTCTTTCGTTGATTTCCATGACCACCGGCTCGGTGTCCTGCCCACCACCCTTGTCGTCCTGATACCGGGCCGAAATCCCGAGCATCGACTCAAGGCGGTGCTGAACCCTGAACTGATCGGCCAAGTGAACGCCCGATGACTTTTCCCTCTGCTGCCCGTCGTGGGGCCAAGAAACGGGGACCATCTCCCCTCGCTTCTTAATGGCATCCACGTGATAGGCAGGGGTCTCCCCAATCTGGTCGTAGCAGTCGTAGACATAAATCACATCCTGATCTCTGTCCCACGCGATCCAGACGGCCGCGAAGGGGTGGTCGAACCCGAAGTCAATCCCGCAAATCCGGGCGTAGTGCGGCGGGATCGAGAACGGGTCACACTTGATCTCGTCCAGGTCGACGGGGTACACCAAGCCGGTGCCCACCATCGGGACGCCCTGCGTACGCGTTTTCCGTTCGTGAGCCGGGATCGAGTTGAGTAGCTGAGCCTTGCGTTCGCCGCTGAGGTGCGGGGCGTCATCCCACGTGGCGGGGAACACCCGGACGCCCGGGCCACCATCAATGAAGTGCTGAACCGTCTCGCCAACACCCTCCAACGGTGTAAACGTCAGATACATGATCCCCTGCCGGGCAATCAAACGGATCAACGCCTCAGAGAACACGTCCGGCGGGGGCTCTTCGTCCATCCACAGGACATCCATCTTGACGCCCTGCCACTTACGACGACCCTGCTCATAGGTCATGAAGCCGATCTTGCTCGTCCCGCCGGAGCGGTGGCGAACAACAATCGACTCGGCGACATTGGGGATGCCGCACTGGCGGTAGTTGATCTTGATGATCTTGTTCCGAGGAATCCACCCCGGGGTATCACCGTCGCCGATCAACTCCTTCTGCACAATGTCCCGGGAAGACTGATTCGTCTCCGAGCCCACCCAGACCTCAACGGGTCTACTGAACTCCTTGCCCTCCCACCAATCCGGGTACACTCCTGTCGCATGGATCGCGGTCTCTGCACCGCCGGTCCGCGTCTTGCCCACTTGGTTCGCGGCCATGAGGCACCGCTCGATGTAGTGCTTGCCCGCGTTGTGAAAATCGACCTGCCAGCTATACGGCCCGATATTACCCGGACCCAAGGGCTTTTTGTAATCGAACGGCTTGCCCATCTCCCACTCAAGCTTACGCTTCGTGGCCATCTCCTTGACCTGATCAAGAAGCTGGGCGATCTCCGCCGCCTGCTCTGGCGTCATGTCCGGTGGGGTTTCGTTATCCATATCCGAGGCAGGGCTTTCGGGAGTAGCAGCTTTATCTCGCCGCCGAGGTCGTCATTAGATCGCTTGTTCTTCATAGAGGTCTTCTAGACTTAGTTCGGGCAGAGCGTAGTCGGTGGACCCTTCGAGAGTGATCAAATCTTCAATCAACTGGTCAATCGTCAGACCCACCAGTTCCGACAGGGTCCTTGGCTGCTTTTCCAGCACCTTTTCGAGGACGACCGCCTCGGCCTGCTCCCGGTTTCTTTGCAGGCTCATCATCAACACGTGAAGGATCGGCGACAGGGGTGGTCGGGAATAGTCGCTCACTGTAGTAATCCTTCAAGATAGAGAGGGCAATGGAAACTTGGGCACGGGCCAGAACGCCGCCCTGCTCGTGGTGCGGGTAACCCTTGATCCGGGTCTTGACCGAGTGGCAGTGATAGAAGCCCTGACCCTTGATCATGCCCTTGATCCGGTTGGGCTCGACCATCCACTCGATCTGGTCGCAAATCCTGTCGAGTTCGATCATCATGGTAATCTTCCTTAGAGATTAAAGAGGCAGACATCGCCCTCTTTGGCGGCTGGCGGGCGACTACCCGCCTCGTGAGCGTTGTAGTACTTCGTCGGAATAAGCGACCGATCCTCGTTAAAACGCCACTCCATCGGCTGACCGTGAGAATGACCGTACTCACGACGGACCGCAAACTCTGACCAGTACGGGTGCTTCCTGCGATGCAGCCTGAACGCCATCTCCGCAGCGGCGAGCGACTTCACCGGGTATCGGTCAAGCTCCTGCCCCTCATAGTCGTAGAAGATTGCTGTGAATGGCTTGGGCTTCATGGGGTCACCCTTCTTCGGGCGTCGACTCCTCTTCATCACGACGAGCGTGCCACGCAGGCTCGACCACACCAGCGACGATGGAATCTCGCCGGTCTCCATTGTTTTATCAATTTCCTTCTTCACTTTCAAGATGGCCCTTCGAAGGCGGGCCCAGAATCGGTCAAACCCCTCCGGGCCCAGTCGATCCGTGACCACGCATGACACGGCACGGTAGCTGAAACGATGCTCGACGCTCAACTCCCCATACCCAAACATGTCGCGTTCGCCAATCGGAAAGACCGACAGTTCCAAGCCGCGTCTCCGACCAATATCAACCAAGTCATTTGCTTCCATAGCGAACGATAATATCAGGGAGAGCCGCTTGACGCAACCGGCGGGACGAGCTATTCTTTGTCGATGCGGAGACCTTCAATCCCTCTTCCGATGACCGCATGAACACAGCCAATCAAATCCTGAACGCCATGGGCATGGACACGATCACCGAGTCCGAGGATACCTCTGAAGGCCCGTTCGTTCACATGAGAACCTTCTCTCATCAACGCAACGCAACTCGCCAACGCGTCTACGAAAACCACTGGACATTCCCTCAGAAGCTCTGGCTCGAAGACCCTTGGGGCATTGCCCGGGAAGTCCTACGCGACGACGCCCTCGCCGGACACCTGTACGACCTCGAAGGGGAAGGCCCGGCCGCACCGGGAGAAGGGACCGTCGGTGACTGGCAATGAGCAGACCCGAGAAGGCGATTGGGAAACGCTCGATCGCCTGATGGGTAAAAAGAAAGCTTAGGCTCGTTGGTACGGCAGTACCGGAAAAGCCCAAGCATCAGCACGATGGACCCTACCATTGCAAGGCCGGTAGGCGAGTCGAATCAGACCTTGTAGCCTAATCCCGGTGTCGGCCTTAAATGGCCCGGCTCGGTAGGAAGCGGTCAGCCACGACCTTAAAACGCTCCATTACTTCTCTCGGGCCAGTCGCCTTACCGATACCCTGCTGGCCGACCAAGACACAGCGAGAGAACTGGCAGGGTGAGACCCAGCGATGCCAGCCCCAAACACGCTGGGCGGTGTAAAAAACACCCCCCCCGTAAGGGATCGGTGTATCCACTCTTCGAGACACGACACATCCTAGACGACTTGGGCCGCTCACTCCTTCCTCGACCAGAAGCGTTCAGCATCAATACACCAATCTCCGACCTCTTCCCATCCTGACGGAACCGGACAACTTCATCCATCGGGGTAACACATTCAGATTAGGCCGGGGATATTTCGGCCGCTGTAAGATGGGGACATTCAATAGATAATTTCACCCAATGGGGGGACCCACCCCCCGTCAATTAAGTATCCAAAATGTCACAATGGAGGACTCAGTCTGATTTTTTGGTTACACAGGGAGAGAGTGAC
>CAYTDU010000528.1:0-4387 GCA_964436395.1 uncultured Gemmatimonadaceae bacterium
GCAGAAGAACTGACGGAAGCCGAGGCAAAAGCCATGCTCGAAATGCAGCAGGAAGTTAAGTCTTTATCCGCCCAAATAGCCCAACTGAAAACGGATGCATCTGAGATTAAAGCCAAACTCAAATCCGAAATGGAGGAAAAGGCCCAGAACTATGCCGATGCCATTACAAAAGCGAAAGATGAGCTTGAATGGGAACCGACTATCTCACTCGAAGAGGGCTTGAAAAGGACCATTGAATTCTTCAAAAAGAGCCTCGGTAAATGACTGAACGTATACTCGTCACTGGTGCGGCAGGCTTCATCGGCGGGCACGCATCGCGGGCATTACTCGACGAGGGTCTTGAGGTCGTCGGGATAGACAACTTCGATCCGTTCTATGACCGCAAGATCAAAGAGCAAGCAATCGACACTCTGATGGAGCACAGCAACTTTCGGCTCATTGAAGGTGACATACGGGACTCGGCGGCGGTGGAGCGAGCTCTGGCAGGGGTCGACGTTGTGTTTCACCTGGCGGCAAAAGCTGGTGTGAGGCCGAGCATTGAACAGCCTGCCGAGTATGCTTCAGTGAATGTCGAGGGAACGGCTTGCTTGCTCGAGGCTTGTCGCCAACAGGGCGTACGTCGGTTTGTGTTTGGTTCTTCATCATCTGTTTATGGAGACGACACACCGGTTCCGTTCAGCGAGAATGCGTTGGCAACATTGCCGGTATCACCGTATGCTGCCACGAAGAGAGCAGGCGAGTTGATGTGTGGAGTGTTCTCAGACCTGTACGGTATGCGGATCGCGTCTCTCCGGTTCTTCACCGTTTACGGTCACCGGCAGCGACCAGACCTTGCCATCCACAAGTTTACCAGGCTCCTTGCAGGTGGTAATTCAATTCAACAGTTTGGGGATGGCTCTACCGAACGCGATTACACACACATAGATGACATCTTGAAAGGGGTGCTGGCAGCGGTTCGCTGGACGAAGGCGAACGAGCCGGCGAACGAGGTCTTCAATCTCGGTGAGTCAAGAACGGTGCGATTGGACGCACTCATCCGGCTCATTTCGGAGGCTCTCGGTGTAGAACCGGCAATAGACCTGTTGCCTCCCCAACCCGGGGATGTTCAGCGGACTTGCGCCGATATCAGCAAAGCCAGAAAGATTCTTGGTTATGATCCGTGTGTGGCGATCGAGGATGGTATAGTTGACTTCGTTAGATGGTTTGAGGCACAAAATGGACATCAGCGCTCATCGGTTGCTTGAGAGGGCAAAGGAACGATCGGAGCTCGGCGATTACTTCGGCAGTATACATCTGCTGGAGGAACTCATCGAGACCGGCAAGGCGTACGCAGACGCACATCAACTGCTCGGCCTGGCGTATCACATGGTCGGAAGGTCAGAGCGAGCGTTGGAGTCGTTCGACAAGGCGCTGGAACTGAATCCGCGCTACGTGGAAGCTCACATCCACCGCGGTATCGTGCTGAGCGACCTAGGACGCAGTGCGGAGGCGGAACTCGCGTTCACGATGGCGAGAGATTTCGGGGGAGCCGACCGCGGTGGGGTGCAAGAACACCATGCCGCAAAGCTCTCGAATCTCCACGCTTCGTTGGGTGAAGCGTATGTGGAGGCAGGTGCGCTCAACCAGGCGATCGAGCAATACCAGGTCGCGTTGCGGTTGGGGCCTGACTTCCACGACTTGCGGTACCGGCTTGGCAGACTCCTGCTGGACGCGGGCAGATCCCTCGAGGCACGCGAAGAGTTGCAGAAAGCCGCCGAAGGGCGTCCCGGGTGTGCCGACAATCAGCTAGCGCTTGGGCTCGCATGCTACGTGTCGGGAGACGCGGTGACCGCGAAGGAAGTGTGGACAAGGGTTCTGAAAGACAACCCCGAGGAGTCGCGAGCCGAGTCTTACCTCGCAATGCTCGATCGCGGAGTTGGGGTATAGCTTGCGTTCACTTTGGTTGATCCTGTCGGTGGTTCTGTCGTTGAGCTGTGGTGGTGCTGCTACGGAACACGAGACTTTGGGTGATAGGGCATATTCCGCCCTACAGTTTGCAGATGCCCTAGCAGAGTACCGATTGGCACTGGTACAAAACTCCGAAAACCCCACTCTCCTTGCCAAGGTTGGAGCCTCTGCTTTGCGCTCGGGGAGTCTGGTCGATGCCGCACAGGCCTACATCGCGCTTTCGGAAGTTGGCAACAGTGACCACCGCACCGAGGCTGCTGACGGTCTGGATAGGGTGGCGCGCGCGGCACTCGAAGTGGGGGACACAGAGGCGCTCACGTCAGCATTGAATGGCCTGCAAAAGGCCGCCCCGGGAAGGGCTTTGGGGGCGTTTGCTCCTCAGCTTGCAAGGGAAATAGGTGACGGTCCACCGTCAGAGGAAGTGATGTCGGTGTTGACCTATGCGGCAGCGGCTGCGCCAGACGCGCGGCTGTTGGACTCTCTCATGTACACCTACGCCGCTGTACTCAGACAGCTGGGCCGGTGCGAGGAAAGCATACCGGTTTTCGAGAGCCTGCTGAGACGCAGACGTGAGCCTGCGGTCGTCGACGCCGCCCGCATGGGGTTGGGGTATTGTGGCAACTTGGTAGCGGGGCAATACCACGGCGAGTTGCAGCAGCCGCTCAGTGCCGAAGAGTGGTACCGCAGAACGATCAGAGGTACCGAGGGCACTGTTTACGGACGTAGAGCTTACCTGGGCTTGGGAGACGTCTTATTCGCCCGCGGCGACTATGCGGGCGCGGCGGACGCATACGAGAGCGTGCTCTTCGGTGCGCAACCGGGAGATTCGCTCGCCGTAATCGCATATCAGAGACTCAACACGCTCGGGCAAGCGGGAACGGACATACCATAGTGGGGTTTGAAGAGGCGGAAATGATCAGGAAGGGTGCAGAGGTGCAGAGGTGCAGGAGTGCAGAGTGCAGAGTGCAGAATGCAGAATGCAGAGTGCAGAGTGCAGATGTAGCGTCGTGGGCTTACCGCCCTACCGCCCTACCGCCGTACCGCCGTACCGCCTGCCCGCCCGTTTTCTTCGCCTGTATTGCTCTCATACTCGCCACGTCCGCCTGCAGCAAACGCCTGGATCCATCCTTGTTCCCCACGCCCGACTCCCTCTATACGGTCTCCATGGCCGCATTCGAACGTGGTGATTGTGGCGACGCGGAGATCGGATTCCAACGCCTCGCCTATGACCTCTCGATGCGCGATCCGAGAAGACCGGAAGTGAGATACAACCTCGCCGAGTGCCACTTTCGCGGTAAACGCTATCTGGAAGCTGCACGCGAATTCCGAAGAGTGGCTGACGAACATGCGCAGGATTCGATCGCCCCATACGCGCTGCTTCGCGCTGGTGATGCAAACTCGCGCCTTTGGCGCCGGTCGGAGCTGGATGCAACGTACGGCCTGAGCGCGCTCACCGTATACAGCGAAGTCCTTACTCGCTATCAACAGAGTCCCGCAGCCGCCGAAGCAAGAGAACGCATTGGCGATCTCAACGAAAAATTCGCTGCCAAGGCATACGACACCGGGATCTTCTACTTCAGGCTGAAAGCCTTCGATTCAGCCATCATCTATTTCAAGAGTGTTGTAGCAGACTATCCGCAGACATCGTATGCCTCTGAAGCTCTTCTCCATTTGGTGGAAGCTTACGAACGCATAGGTTACGAGGAAGACAAACAGGACATGTGCCTGCAGCTTCAACGGTACTATCCCGATGCCTATGCGGAGGCGCCCGGCTGCGTAAGCGACACCTCCTCCACTTGAACACATGCGCATTGGTGTATTCGGCGGGTCATTCGATCCCGTTCATATTGGCCACCTGATTGTTGCGGAGGCCGCGGCTGACTTGCTAGACCTAGATCGGGTACTGTTTGTACCTGCACGCGTGCAGCCATTCAAGGTCGGTCTTCACTCGGCATCGGCAGAAGATCGCGTGGAAATGCTCAGGATTGCGATCGAAGGAAATGACAGGTTCGCGCTCGATTTGCGCGAGATCCAGCGGGACGGCCCATCCTATACGGTAGACACTATCCGCGAATTGCACTCCGAAACCTCGCATGATGAGCTATTCTTACTAGTTGGGGCTGACGCGGCATGGGATTTACCGCGATGGCACAATGGGGAGATGCTGTCGGAATATGCGAATATTCGAGTGCTGTCGCGACCGGGATTTGAGATCCCAGCGCTCGAGATGATTTCGGGCTCTGTTGAGGTGCCGGAGATCAACTTGTCTGCATCCGGAATTCGCGAAATAGCAGCACGAGGCGGGTCGTTGCGGTACATGGTGCCGTCGGGCGTAATGGAATACATCGAGTCACACAGACTATACGGTTCTACTGAGAAATGCTGAAAAATCTCGTCACCAAAGTGATCGGAACACGTTTCGAGCGTGAACTCAAACGTA
>CAYTDU010000529.1:0-4370 GCA_964436395.1 uncultured Gemmatimonadaceae bacterium
CAACCAGTACGTGATTGAAGTTCGCAATGCGCGATTTAAGTCGGCCGGGCTGAGGTGCGATTCGGCTATCAAGACGGCACATCCCATGACAATCGAAAAGAGCCTTTTGCGGCGTCGACTCGGGCAACTCGAAACCGCAGAGCTTGCGAAGGTGAGGGAGTTGCTCCGGGCTGTCTTTTCCTAGCCCTCTCATCGCACGCTGAGGAGGGAGGTGACTCAGCGTTCAAAAAAGCCGCCAGGGACAAAGGGAACGGGCTACGCCAAGAATCGACATAACTTGCCCCTAGCGGCAGACGTCCAAATTGTCAAAGATCGATCACGAGCCCGCATCGGAGTAGCCGGTGTGGCTACTGAAGTGGCAATCAGAAGATTTCGTACTCGATCGGGTCTTCTCGTCCACTAGGATTGCGGGTGTTGAAACGGTGGACCTGCGCAAGTAAGCGGCTACGGAAACTCCGTTGCTGATCACGCCAGGCGCATATAGCAAAGCTCCTCTCACACGTGTCAACGTGACTGAAAGCCCGCTCCTTCTTGAGTTGCCCGCACTCGTTCGGAATGAGGCACTCAATTGACAGCCAGGCTCCCGCTGTCACGACTGGTTTCCCGGTCCCGGATACGTGTCTCCACGTCACTCTGTTGGCAATATCGTTGACGGCGTGGCACGAAACACCAAACGCGTCGGCAACGTCCTTCCGAGGGTATCCAGCATCCGCGAGAAACCTGATGATCAATGCCTGCTTCTCGGTCAGCCGGGAGCCAGGAGCATCTTCGCCTTGCAGGTGAGTGCCGTGAACGCGTTTGTCGGCCGCGTTCTCCTTCGGTGTGCCCCACTTGAGATTACAGAGACGGTTGTCCTGAGGGTTGCCGTTTAGGTGCCTGCACTGCATCCCCTCGGGCCGCCGCCCGACAAAGGCCTCTAGAACAAGTCGATGTACGTTCCTCGAGACTGCACCCTTTGCACCCCGAACACGGACGAACTGATACCCTGCGCGACTCGAAGAAGGCTTCAGCCGCAGCCAGTGACGGCTGTCGCTACGTTTCGACCACACTGAGCCATCGTCTCCGACTGCGTAGCCGGGAAAGTGATGTAGTTGTCGAATCTCAGCGTCAGCAACTCGTGGAAGATCTCCGAAGTCCTGCCTGTGTCGATCCTCGACGATCACGTCGTCGACCTGGATTGTCTGTTTCGTCGCCATTCGACTGCTCCTAAATAAACTCGTCTCTCGATAACACGTTGAATTCCGCGTCGTCGACGACCATCACCGTCACCCTCCCCTGCGCCGCTCCGACCGGATCTCGTGGTACATGCTGCCTAATTGCCTCACACATGCGGCGGATCTGCAAAAGGCTCGGATCTCGGGGGGCGAGATCGTCGACAATCTGCGGACCTCGATGTGGCTCGAGAAAACTCGGGTCGGATAGGTAGCTCGCATCGCTCATCAACTCGAATTGCCTAGCCTGTCTAGGTAGTGTGTTTCGTCCGGCAGGGGCCCGGCGACGGCATGGGTCTGAAGACCATCGCCGGGGATCCCTGCCGGGTGGAGGCTGCCGGTCGGCAGCCTCAGTCGTCCGAACGCCGATGAGGCAGTGGGGCTCAGCTGGAGCTCGGAGAGTCAATCTCTTTGGTGATCTCTTCGATGGTCGGTATCATTCCCGTTCCGAGTGTGCTCACAACCTCCGAGATACAGGCCTCGCTCAGCTCACGGAACCTCGTGCGGATCAACTGAGCGTCCGCTCTGCGGTCCTCTGCGGCTAGGTCGACCAGTTCGTCAAGCGTCTCCTCGAACGCGCATAGTAGGCTCGTGGTCCGCGTGAACATCTGTGCGAGATCATCAACGGCATGGAGCAGAGCAAGGTGGTCGTCGTCCATTGGCTCCTTGCGCCGTAGCGTGTTCCTGATCGCGTCTGCCAGTGCCATGTCAACGGTCCTCCGAAACTGCGGGCGCGGTTGATTGGGTGCCGAGTGCTGTGTCCTGCGTCTGTTGCGCCGTGTTGGTCACGAGTTGCTGAAGCAGATCGATCTGTCGCTCGCCCTGCTCGACCGTCACACCTGGAGCGACTCGGGTGGGAGTTGCTGCAGAAGGTGCTGGTGGAGTAGCCAGTCCAAAATCGAACATCGGCGGGGCGCCGGGCGCGGTGCCTGCGGCGATGGGGACAGGACTCGTCGGGGGCTCGATCACAACCGGGGCTGGTGGCTCGTCGGGAACCGGTGTCACCAGTTCCACGCGTTTCGGTTCCTCCACGATGGCCTTCTGAGGAATATCCGGCTGCGGACCTGGCTGCGGTTCGAGCCGGTCCTTTTCTGCGGGGGCCTCTGCGGATCTCCTTGCTTTCGCAAACGAGGTCTTCCACTCGCTTGGCCCGGTTGGCGCAGGTCTGGCGGGTGCGCGACTCGCTTCCTCAAGCAGGTCACCAGCCTCAAGGTGAGTTGGCTGTGGTGCGAGTCGGGCTCGAGGTGGTGACGGTGTCTCGGTCGTCGGTGGAATGAGATCCTCGGGAGGTGCTGTAGGCTCATCGAAAATCGACCTCCGCCCTCTGATCAGATCCTGACGCGTCGGCAGCTCGAAATCATCGAGAGAGAGCATCTCTTCGCCGGGGCGCGACTTGTAGTGCTCGAGGATCTGCGGAATGAGCCCCTCAAGTTGCGTCGGAGTCGGCGTCGAACTCGGCCACATGCCCTGCCAGTAATTCGACGCAAGCCAAGCGGACCACTCGGAAGTGCGACCTTCCTGGTCGATCAGATCTTTCCCGAAGAGTTCCGTATAACCGGCCTTCTGGTAGAGCAAACCTCTTGCTCGCTCCTCCAGCTCCTCCTGGAGAGCCGGGGTTGCTGACGGGCCGAACGCTTGCTCCGCCTTGAATTCACTCTCCATCACTTGGGCCTGGCGTGCCAACTCGACCGTCGGCAGCTCGGATTCCACCGCCTGTCTCTGTCCAGCAAGAAGGCCCGGCTTGGCCTTGCCCTGGATTTCGCCGAGGATGCGTTCCACGTCTGCCGCGTTGCGAACCAAGATCGCAAGTGACTTCTGTTCACGGACCTCGTCAACGCCGATCTCTGCCAGTTCCTCAGGCGTGTCGATCCCTTGTTGGGCGAGTCGCTTCAGACGCTCGAGCTGGGAGGCCTGCTGCAAGCCCTGCTCTTTGATCCATTCCTCGAGGTTGCCGACCGTGGAAAGTCCGATTCCGCCACGCGTCAAGTAGGTCTGAAGTTCGTCCTCCTTGACCCCGGCAGATAGAACGCCAGCTGCGGCAAAACCCACCTCCGGGTCATCCCAAAACGAGATACCGGAGGCTGCCTTGGAGATCGTCGCCGGATCTCGGGAGGATGCCTGTCCTGCGACGTAGGCTCTTCTGATCGCCTCGCCCGGCGACTGACCTTGTGATGCGCCCAGTACCTCCAACTCTCGGCCAGACTCAACTGGAATGCCAAGCTGGCTCGCACCGAAAACCGTCGCGGCCGATTCCATGCCCTTCTGGCGGTCGCCGCCGTACGCGCTCTGCAGGGCCTGCACTGTGTTAAATGACTGCGCGCGGTCGTCGATACCGTATCGCGCAGCAAGTTGCTCGGCTTCGATGACGGCTTGCGCCTTCTCCCCGCCCTCCTGCAGAGCAGCAAAGGCGATGATTTCCGCAGCCGCTTGCTTTGCCTCAGTGCTGATTTCCTGAAGATTCTGGCGCCACGTTTCGAATGACCGGCTCGCGAGCATGATCGAGCCTGCCACACCGATCCCCGGCCCAAAGGCCGTGGCAAGACTTCGAACAGTGCCCAGCGCTTTGCCGGAAGACTGATCGATGCCGGTCATTTCGGCGCGGGCTGCTCGGAGCGCTCGATTGTACGTCTCTTGGCTCATGCCAGTCTTCTGCATGAGCGTGTGCAACTCACGCAGACGAGCATTGTACTTTTCTTGTGGGCTCATCATTTCCAGGGTGAGCCGTTTTGCAGTGCGGGTGAGTCGCTCCTGCTCACGAGTGACTCCAGCAGTCGCCTTGCCGGTATCCTTGATTGCAGTTTCTGACTTTGCCGCCTCCTTGGCAATTTTCTGGAACGACTGCCAGAGACGCATGTCCTCCGAACTCATCTCGACTTCAACCTGTGCTCTCTCAGCCATTGCTGGCCTCCTCTCTGTCCAGTGTGAAGACCGCGGGATCGTCCACGCGGGTCTGATAGATGAACCGCGTCCCATCCATCGCGGCGATAGTCTCGGTGGTGACAACAGGTGTCGATCTCGCCAGTCGAACGAAACGGCGAAACGCCTCGCCCACTGGGGAAAGCCTCGGAGTGGTCATTGTGCTCCCTCCTCGGTCAATGTTGCTGTGATGAACGGCCACAGCTCAAGCACCCGGCGATCGAAGTCATCCAACGCATCATT
>CAYTDU010000530.1:0-4347 GCA_964436395.1 uncultured Gemmatimonadaceae bacterium
AATGATCGAACGGCTGCGCCTTACCTTCTTCGACGCCTTTGCGGATGGGGAACTTGAAACGCTTCGGCTTGATCTCCTTGCTGCGGAACTGCACGGTCCACATAATGCTGTCAGTACTGCGCATAGCCGTGACGCTCGCACCCATCGGCACGAAATCCTGGTAGCCACGGACTTCGATCGCCTGGTTAGGGCAGATCTTGACGCAGCTGTAGCATTCCCAGCACATCTGCGGGTCCTGGTTGTAGGCCTTCATGGTCTCCTTGTCCAAAACCATGAGGTCGTTGGGGCAAATGTACTGGCAGGCAGTCTTGTCGAGTGCCTTGCAGCCGTCACATTTGTCCGGAATCACGTAACTTGGCATCTTCCTTCTTCCTTTCGTAGGACGTTCTCGAGAACTGGACCTAACCGGTTACTGAAAATCCTGCACCTTCTTCAAACACAATACTTGAGAAAAAAAACACGCCTCAAATCGCATGCGTGTCTCGTTTGCGCGAGAAATCTACCTGGCAATCGGGAGATACTTGGCGACTATGTGAAGCAGGATACTCATAAATGTCGCCCGTGACGCATCTAGACCTATCCGACGCGCGCACGTGCAATACACCCAACGCGTTGTTGTTCCGCTTCCGTATCACTTCACATCCTACCTAGAGCAAACCCAACCCGCAGGCCTGCGAGATATTTGTCACGATTAGTTGTCACCGCACCCGTCACCCACGGAAAACCCGATAAACCCGCCCTCGGCGACTTTATGAGATTTTTATCACGATTAAATGTCGCGACGCGTACCTTCGAATGCAAGGGCTTGAAATCATGCGAATTCGCGCACCTGGACGACGTCCCTAGCTGGCCACAATCACCGCAAACACACTCACGCCAAAGGCTTAAGAGATTTTTGTCACGATTTCGACACTCCGGAGTCACCCAGCCACTCACTCCTCCACCCGTGATCATGTCTCCTCCAGATAGCTGAGGTGGTGTGCGATCTCCGCAAATCCCAGTGAGATGTGCTCATCACGTACCAGAACTCCAGCTGGCACCAGCAGTCTGGTAGGCGAGAAATTCCAGATCGCCTTGATGCCCATCTCCACCAACCGATCTGCAATATGCTGCGATGCGGTTGCCGGTGTCGTGATGATGGCTAGCTGCACACCATGCTTCTCGACAAATGGTCTCAGTGCCTGCATCGGTTTGACCACGCGACCGGCAACCTTGCGCCCCTTCAGCTTCTTGTCGTTGTCGAACGCGGCAATAATGTCCAGACCGTACCTGGCAAACCCATCGTATGTGAGCAAAGCGCTTCCCAGGCGCCCGGCACCTATCAGCGCTGCGTCAACCTCACGGTCGAAACCGAGGGCGGCCCGGATAGACCGGCACACTTCACAAGTTTCAAAACCGACGCGACCCATTCCAACGATCCCAATGGAACCGAGGTCTTTGCGCACCTGAGTCGGATCTATGTCCAGCGCTTCGGCAATCTCCGCGCTGGTGACCGTAGGTCCCGTCCGCCTCCTAGGTGCCTCGGAGAGAAACCGATAGTATCGCATCAACCGCTCGACGACTAACCGTCGCAAACGAGCCAAGTTCTAACCTCCCGCAACACTTGAGTACTTCGCGCGACGTTAACGAGATTTTTATCACGTTTTGGCGTCCGTGCATACTAATCGCGGTCCACGGTTAGTCAAGCCGAATCGAGAAATCAATCACGTTTGGGGATCAAAGTGGAACACGGCGGGTACTTTGCGTACCATCCAACTCATGAATACGCCCATCGACAAATCCGTCGGATGTTGATCGCCGTCGCGCACGGGAGCCGGAATCCCGAATGGAGGACATCCGTCGAGCGGCAGTTCGAATCACTCCAAGGTGAACTCGGCGCAGACCGGCTGCAGCTGGCGTACATGGACCTGGCGCCTCCAACATTAATGGATGTAGTGGAGGCAACGGTACAACACGGTGTCACGCGGATTAGGGTGTTTCCCCTATTTCTGGCCGTTGAAGGACACGTTACCAACGACATATTCCCTCTATTAGACGAGGTCCGGAGGGCTTTTCCAACAGCAGATATCCAGATGCTGTCCCCCTTGGGGCAACAACCGATGTTTCGCGACATGCTGCGTTCGCTCGCAAATGACGATTCCAATGTGACCGGTATTGATGATGACTGACCTCAGTGTAACTCCGGGTACCGTATACCTGGTGGGTGCCGGCCCCGGCGACCCGGGCGCGATCACTCTGCGCGCGGTGGAATGTCTCCAAGGTGCCGACCTGATCTTGTGGGATTATTTGGTCAACCCGGTACTCATTGAGCATGCGTCGCCCAAAGCCGAGTTGGTGCGCTTGGGCAAGCCTGCATCAGGGCGCGCCCTCACTCCCGACGAGATCACGGCGTTGATGCTCGACGCAGCAAGGGCGGGGCGTTCGGTGGTGCGGCTCAAGAGTGGTGATGCATCGGTGTTCGGGCGGGGTGCCGATGAAATGGACGCATTGAGAAAAGCAGGTATTCCTTTCGAAGTGGTCCCAGGCATTACGGCGGGTTTGGCGGTGGCAGCCTTCAACGAGATTCCCGTCACTCACCACGCGGCCGCATCGGCTGTAGCTCTTGTGACCGGCAGAGAGCGAGACGAAAAGACTGCACTCCAACTGGAAAAAGGGCTGGCTGAATTTCCGGGTACACTGGTGTTCTACATGGGCGTCCGCAAGGCTCCAGTGTGGAGCAGAACGCTCATAGAACGGGGGAAGCCGGGTGCGACCCCTGTCGCGATAGTACGGTGGTGCTCACGTGCGGAGCAGAAGACTGTCAGGTGCACGTTGGAGACCGTTGCAGAAGCAATTGAGGAACACGGTATTCGTCCACCGGCACTTTTCGTGGTCGGTCCTGTTGTCGACCACGCTCCGGCGGTCTCGTGGTTTGAAGCCCGGCCACTTTTCGGAACCACAATCCTCCTGCCGGGAACCCCGCGCACGTCTGGAAAGCTGCATCGTTATCTCGGCTCGCACGGAGCCAACGTAATTCTCGCGCCTGCAATACGGATCGACGAGCCCGACGACTGGTCCCAAGTCGACGATGTCTTGAGGAGCTTGAACGAGTATGACTGGCTCGTGTTCTCTAGTGCCAACGGCGTCGACTTCTTGCTGCGGCGACTCTTCGCGATTGGGTTTGACTCGCGCAGGCTCGGAGGCGTCAGGCTGGCTGCAATCGGTCCTGGAACTGCGGAGCGCTTGTGTGCATACCATCTCAATGCCGATCTGATACCGGATACGTTCACCGCAGAAGCACTCGCCGACGCTCTGTCGCCAACGGCCGCCGGTCAGCGTTTCCTGCTCGCAAGGGCCAGCCGCGGCCGCGACATATTGGCTAACCGATTGAAAGAAGCCGGTGGTGACGTCACACAAGTTGTGGTGTACACGAGCGTAGGGGTTGAAGATGCGCATCCCCACGTAGCGGAAGCCCTGGCCGCTGGCGACATAGACTGGGTCACCGTGGCAAGCTCGGAGACCGCCAAGTCTCTATTTCGCCTCTACGACTCGTTGCTCATCAATACGAAGCTCGCGAGCATAAGTCCACTCACATCAGGGACGATTCGCGAGCTGGGATTTGAACCGGCGGTAGAGGCAAATATTCACACGATGAAAGGCATTGCGGACGCAATATTGAGTTACCGGCGATCTGGCAGCTGACGATCGGTCAGCGGTGCGCCTCCACCAAGTCACGCACCTGGGTAATTGAGAAACCATAAGTTCGACCCAACCTGCCGAGCCGTTCATCAACCGGGGTCCCCGATGGAATCCCAAGCTCCTCATAGAGGACGTCGCGAGGCACGCCCAGCGCCACGATATCCGCTAGGGTCATCGACCCTCTAATATCTGCCATGCCTGCCATATCATCTTCGTGATCAGCCTGATCACCGTGATGTTCACGAACCGCAGGCTCGCCATGATCTTCGCGAACCGCAGGTGCGGCACGATCTTCGTGGCCAGCGGCCGGCTCCTCCGTCGTCGGGGCCTCAGGTTCAGTCGGCGTCTGGTGCGCTATCGCCGGCGCCGAAAGGGGCGGTGGTAGTTCAGCCGCGGTTTCTCTCAACGGCTCATCCGCATTCTCCATCCCCCATTCGACGATTTCCCGAACTTCCGCCACTGAGAGACCATTGTCTCTGGCAACACGACCCAATCGATCATCGGATTCGGTGTCGTTGGGCAACCCCAACTCCCGCACCAAGAACTCAAGCGTCACGCCAGTCGCTTGGGCCACCTCCTCGAGTGTCATGGCTCCTTGGATAAGCTCCGATTCCTCACTCAGGTCCCAACGAGGCTCGGCACTTCTCCGCGCGCTATCGCCCTCGTCGA
>CAYTDU010000531.1:0-4346 GCA_964436395.1 uncultured Gemmatimonadaceae bacterium
CGGTTTCTTGAGTGTCGCCACCACAACTTTGTTTTGCACGGCCAGCTCAATCATTTCTTCAAAAGCGGAAATCACAATGACCGCAACGTCTTTGTGGCCAATTTTCATTTGCCTCATCAACTCGACACCGCCCATCCGAGGCATCATTAGATCCACAAACGCTATATCCGCCCGTTGGTTGTCGAGCAGTGCCAGTGCGGCGACGCCATCTTCCGCTTCCAGAACGGTGTGACGTTCCCTAACCAGAAACCGCCGCAACACCTGCCTAATCGGAGCTTCGTCGTCAACAACTAAGATCGTTGCCAAAGCACCTTCCTGTCATTTGATGAATACATCGCAAGCGCCGTGACTCCTCCCTGCTGTCCATTCCATGTTGATTCACACTTTCGAAAACTGCAGTCGGACACGATTATTGTCTGCAGTCAAGTCAATCTGTCGGAGAGGTTACCGCATGTCTATCCGTTCTCGCGTTATTCACATGATGGGTTTCGAACCGATGTCTCACCGACCGCCCCTCGCGCCTCGATACTGGCTATACTCAGCCGCAGCCTATTTGATTCCTGTAGTAGCGCAGATCGGCTTCCCAGACGATCCTGCGCTCACCGATGAGTTGGTCTGGCTGATTACCCTGGCTCCAGCCTACATACTGTCGTTGCACTACGGACTGCGCGGTGCGGTTGCTGCCATGGTCATGGGCACGGTCCTGTTCCTGGTCGTGCAATGGGTTCTTGCCACCAACTTCACTGCGGACGATTGGAGAATCACCGTCCCTACGTATGTCGCATACTCTACCCTGTCCATCAGCGTAGGATGGTTGTCCGAGGTGCTTCATCAGCACTATGGAGACGAGGTCGAACGTGCACGCCTTTCAGCATTGGGCCAACTCGCAATGACGATGAAGCACGAACTCAACAACGCGCTCACCGCGGTGGTTGCCGAGACCGAGCTACTCATGGCTGATACCAGCGGTTTCTCTAGTACGCAGCTTGAATCGGTGCAGAGTATTGTCGAAGCTGCGCAACGCATGACCGACAACGTCGAGAGGATAACACACCTAGAAACCGCACCCGTGATCAACTGGGCTGCAGGCGTGACGACTTTGGATCTCAAAGCGGCAGCCTCGCCCGATGTTTGACTATCGCCTGCGGTGCGTTATGCGCCCCTGGTCCACACAAGACCGGGTGTGTCTTTGCTGTGGCGCCTCGCACCTCCAGAGGCTACGCCACCGATTGATCAACCACACTGCGTACTGTATCAATGAGCGTACGCGGCCCGAATGGTTTCTTGAGGATCCCAACCACACCCTTCCCTAGGAATCGCCCCAGGGCATCTCGTTCGGTAAAGCCGGACATCATGATCACCGGGATGTTGGGTCGTATGCGTTGGAGATCGTCGAAAATCTCGTCGCCACAGTCACCGGGTATGTTTTTGTCCATCAGCACCGCCACGATCTCATCGGCATGACGCTCAAACACGGCCACGGTATCCAGGCCGTCGCTCGCCGTAAGGATGTCGTAGTCAGCCTGCCTCAGCAGTCGCACCAGCGGATCTGTTGCCAACAGGTCGGGATCTGCCACCAGGACAGTGGGGCGTTTCCCTGAATCGGGATCGCGCCTGCTGTTCTCGGTACTTTCTGTCATGTCATTTCCTCTAACAAACCAACATTCCTTCAACCTCAGGATCGCCCATTTCACCAGATGCTCGCAGCATCCCTCGACTTCACATTCCAACAACACTGCATTCGGGCCGTTGAAACGTACTGTTGGCTGTTCGCCGTGAAGTGGGCACACCACGCCTTCGAGTCTCTTTTCGCACTGGTGCACGAACGATAGAAGCATTGCAGCGACAACGCGTGAGCCACTGTCCATCAGTTCGTCCTGATGCAAGTGCTTGCCGTTGTTCTCGAAGTGGATGTTGGCCATGAAAAACTGGTCCCCTGGCGCGAGGATTCCGCTAACAACACAGCATGATTGACGTTCTTTCCGGTTTGCCCATGCCGGCCCACAGCGGAGTTCAAGGATCGCCTGCTTTGTGCAACGTGAGGGAGTCTACGATGCCACATGTGGGCTTCCGTGAAGGCTACACTCAAACAGGGAGCGATGCGTTTTCGTTGCGAAAGGGATCGTGCAGATCACCTTACTGGGTGTACTTCTCGATGCACTCGACGATCCGATCCGGATCAAGGGGCTTGGCAATAAAAGGTTGCCCCCCGATATCGCTGCCGCTGGCGGCGACTTCGCCGGGCCTGACCAATGCCGTCAGGAACACGATCGGGACATCCTTCAGCGCCGGTTCGCTCTTCATCTTCTCAGCGACTTCTGCACCATCTATGTCAGGCATCACTATGTCCAGTAGGATAATGTGAGGCTTGAATGCGCGAGCGGTCGCGACCGCCTCTATTGCATGATTTTGGGTCCTCACTTCGTACTTGCCGGTGCCTTCGAGGTACAGTCTAAGCGTGCGTGTGATTGTCGCCTCATCGTCAACCAGCAGAATGCGTTTCTTCTCCGTCATGCGTTGCCCCCCCCGGTACATTGAACACAATCGCGACTCGTGCACCGCCCTCGTCCCGGTTGGATATGTCTATCTTGGCGTGATGCATATCCACGATCTGACGCGTCACCGCCAGCCCCAGGCCGGTGCCTTTGCCTGTTGGTTTTGTCGTGAAAAACGGATCGTACAACTTGGATAGTTGCTCAGGTTCGATGCCGATGCCGGTGTCGTCCACCTCCAGGACTACCATCTCTCTACCCGACTCTACCACGCCATCGACTCTGTCGTTGCCGCCCAGTACCACACGCCCTGTTCGGTATGTACGAGCGAGAATGTTGCCACCTTTGGGCGTGGCGTGTGCGGCATTCGTAAACACATTGACGAGCACTTGCTGGATCTTGAAGCCGTCCAGCATCAGGCGAGGAACATCCTTCGCCAGGTGCATGCTCAACGAGACGTGGGCCTTGTTCAACTCGTGTTTCACCATCTTCGCGGACTTTTCGACCAGTTCGTTGAAGTCGGTGAGCCTCAGTTCCAACTCGCGTGGCGCCGAGAAATCCAACAGGCCGGTGATGACCGAGTCCGCGCGCTCGACAGCATCCAGCATGTCCTTTAACAGCAAACGCACATCACTGTTTTCAATCGGTACATGTTCGGAGAGATACCTGGTCCCTGTGAGCAGAGTCATGAGGGGATTCTTGACCTCATGAGCCACACCTGCTGCCAGCTGCCCGACAGCCTCGAGTTTCTCTGCCTCGATGAGCTTCCAACGCGCGAGCTTCAGGTCAGTATGAGACTTCCTCAGGTGAGCGTGGGTCAGTCTCAGCTCGTGTTTTGTCTCTTGTTGCTGTTCAGCGACTTGTCGGACCTCACGGAACCAACCCCAACCAAGCGCAAGGCCTATGTATATGGCGACGATGAACAGAAATACCGGCCATTCCGCCATCTCCCAACCAGCCAACATACACACCACGTAGGCCGACGTGAGCAGCGCCATGGCAGACCCCAATACGAGCGTGATGCCGGACCAGCCGCGGTAGTGGCATAGCAGGAATGCCGGAATCACGGCCAGCAACCACATCAGATACCCGTACTCGGCAACCGTCTCTCTGAAAAACACAGAACCGATGAAGGCGACAACGAATGCGGTTGCTGAGATGAAGAATGCTCGGAGCGGTATCGGACGAGCGTATCGATCCGTCGTTGCTACTGACTGCATTCGCCCCCAAGTCCACCGTGGCGTTTCGCAGGCGAGTTGGCGTGATGGAGCTCGAGCACATCATTGACTGCTCTCACAAGATCTGCGATTTCGAACGGCTTCATGAGCGTGCGTTCCGCACCACACGCCTCGGCGATTTCGAGAACGTTCTTCATTTCATATTCGCCGCCGCCCGACACGGCGATGATCTTAGCTTCCGGGTAATCCCGCTTCACTCGGATGATAAATTCCATGCCGTCCACGTTAGGCATGAAGATGTCAACGATGGTCAGGTCCACTTGATTGTCCCGCAGTAAATCCATCGCCATCCTGCCATCGGGCGCCATCAGCACTTCCATGCCCATGATTCTGAGCACGTTGCTGACCGCGCTTCTGAATCCCGCATCGTCATCGGCGACTAGTACTCTGTACATTTGTTGTGCCTAACGCTCCAAGACTTGACGGATCACCACAGGCCAACCGGCGGGCGCCTACGGTTTGTCGATGAATAGGATTAACGTGGCGCCCACGGAACCGGCGCCGCGGCCGTGCACGTGGAGTTTTCCACGCAAGCATCGTGTCAGTATTGCGGAATTGTGCGTGTAGGATATGACCTACGCGCAGCCCCAGTAACGCGTGCGGATATGCGGGCTAT
>CAYTDU010000532.1:0-4340 GCA_964436395.1 uncultured Gemmatimonadaceae bacterium
TGCCTCCCAACCTCTCCATGTAGCCGACCGCCTGGATTGCCATGAACGTGCCGAAGAGGACCATGATGAAGTCGAAGGCAAGACGGACTACGCTCTGCCTGTGGTCTTCGAGAGAGTTAAGCAGCATGTCAAATGCCACATTCGCTTTTTCCCGGTAGAGAATCGGCATAGCGAGCATAATCATCCAGATGAAGAGGTAACGAGACACCTGCTCGGACCAGATAATGGAGTCGTTGAGGACGTAGCGAAAGAAGACCGATACAAGGACGATGATAACGAAGGCGGCCATCAGTGTCGTACAAATGCCTCTCACTATTGACAGGATGGCATCAAGGGCTTTCGATAGCGAAGCAGTACTCATAATGGTGTCACGTATACGCCATCGTTCAAGGAGAGGCAAACTCGACGCAAGATGTGGCTACCCCCGGCCCTCTGACCCGGCAACGTCGCAGCCACATCGTGAGTCAACAAGAAGTGGAACACGAGTTGCTCCCTCTTCCAGCGTAGATGTAGCCGTTCGTCACGTCATGGGTGCAATTGCCAATTCTGGAGAGGATATGCCTAGGCATTTCGTACAAGGCCATGCCGACGACGGGAGCCGCACTACAACCGCAAGGAAAGGGACTGTCGTGTGCCTTCGTTGCGCGGTCGCACGCATGTTGACACTAATCGCAAAGCCAATATACTCTCGCAATCACATTCCCGAGGAGCAGCCCGGCCCTTGAACATGAAAGTACACAACTCCTTAAGTCCCTCCACTTCCGAGTCGCCAGGGACAGAGGAAGTGACTCGAGACATTTCGATTGTGCTCGCCGATGACCACTCTCTATTCCGCGAGTCCATTGCTCGCGTCCTCAGCGAGCGTGACGGCTTCCGGATAGTGGCACTCGCCGCGAATAGCGCTCAGGCCATCATCGCCGCACGCCAGCACAAACCCGATATCGCATTGCTCGACGTCGCTATGCCGGGCGGAGGCATCGAGGCAATCGCAGAGATACGGGCTGCCAGTCCCGACACCCGCGTCATAATGCTCAGTGCATACGGGTACGAGCATTACGTCGCCTCTTCACTCCGTGCGGGAGCCGTCGGCTACGTCATGAAGACCGCAACGATGGACTATCTTTGCGCAGCGATTCGTATGGTCCAGAGCGGCGAGACAGTCTTCGATTTCAACGCCAGCGATGGCAGTCACGAGCAGATACTTGCGGGAGCCGCATCGTCGACGAGTCGTTCACAGGAGGGTAGTCCAATCATTCAACCTCGTGAACTGGACGTTCTACGCCTCGTGGCCAAGGGAATGGGGAACAGAGAGATTGCCCACGTTCTTGGCATCAGCGAGCGCACGGTGCAGGCCCACCTGGTTAACGTCTTCGCGAAGCTAGGTGTCCGGACACGGACCGCTGCGGTCATGCAGTGCGTATCAGCGGGCATCATTGAGGTGGAAGGACCGGCGAAATAGACACGCACATGTCTCACCAGATTGTATCGACAAACCGGTGTAAGCCCGGCAGCCTCATCGAGAGCCCCAAGAACAGCGATAGGCAACTACGACCGCTGGCGGCCAGCATACTCCGAGATATCTCCGATGCCGTGTTGCTTGTGGACTCCGACACCCGAGTGTTGTCCGGTAATTCCGCAGCCGCACGACTCCTGGGAATGCGCATGCGGGACCTGACCCAGATTCGCCTTGATGAACTCCTTGACCCATCCACACTGTACGCCCTGTGCGAGCGCACTGCCACCCGACGGAGAGCGGTGTCACCAAGCGGGACGCTGACGCTCACCCGCAAGGATGGCACGGAGCACGCCGTCAACACAATCGTGCGCGCGGTATTTGGTGAGGAGACCCTCACGAAGTACCTGGTGACCCTTCACGACCACACGGAGGAGAAGCAACTCACCGAGGGTCTGCGCAAGTGCACCAACGAGAAACGTGAGGCGCACGAATGGGAACGCAATAGGTTGTCGCGGATGCTGCATGACGATCTGCTGCAAGACCTACTTGCAATCGCAATCAACGTGGAGTGCTTACCCGACCGGTGCAATGGAGGGACCAATCGATGCAACGCTCGCGACGTCGCTGCACAGGCCAGGGAGTTGGCAGAGCGCATACGGCACATGACCCATGCCATGCGTGCGGGAATACTGGACAGAATGGCCTTTGTGCCGGCCATCAGGACAATCGTGAAGGAGTCCAATACTGACACGCTGCGCTCCACGTTGCGAGTGAGAGGCAAGATTGTGCAGATGCCATGGTCGGCTGAGACCACCTTGTACCGCATGGTGCTTGAGCTGTTGACGAACGTACGGAAGCATTCGGAGGCAACCGAGGTCGTTACGACAATGGCATTCCACAAGTCCGACGTGACGGTGACCGTAGAGGACAACGGGATTGGGTTCATGCAGACGCCTGATCCGGTGACCCTGGCGGGCCGAGGCAAATATGGCATTGTAGGGATCTACGAGAGAGCGGAGAATCTGGACGCCTCGCTGGACATCTCGTCGAGGCCAGGCTCCGGAACGCGGGTCAGGATCGTTGTCCCCTATGCATCAGAGAAAGTACAGGAAATCAGGGCGAAGGTGTGGCCAGGAACACCCGAGCTCCTGTCACCGACAACAAAGGCGGCACACGAAAGGGCGGGCTCAGTCGGTGCCAAGGTGCCGGTTGACACTTCCGCGGACACGTGCCACGAATCGATTGCCCATGCCTGATTCCGGTGAACGGAGATGGAGTGCTCATGAAGAATGTGCTTTGGGAACAGCTCAAGAGAACCGACTTTCAGGAGTATGTCGCGGCTGACGCTGTGGTGATCATCCCCGTCGGCTCGATGGAGCAGCACGGATGGCACCTCCCCGTCAACACGGATACGAATTGCTGCTACTCGATCGCGAAGGCCGCGGCAGAGCGAGTGGACCACGTGAAGGTGCTTGTCCTGCCTCCCATCTGGACTGGCTACTCGCCTCATCATATGCAGATGGAGCAGGCAGAAGGCACCATCACGCTGGGATTCCACACTTTTGCCGACGTGCTGACAGATGTGGCCGCAAGTGTGTATGCACACGGTTTCAGGAAGATTATGTTTCTCAATGGACACGGGGGAAACACCGCCATAGTAACAGCGGTGCGAATCAAACTCGGTGAGGAGAAGAGGATACCGTCCGTGCACGGGTTCACATACTGGGAGTTGCCGGACGTCCCCGAGCTCATGCGCAGCATGAGCGAGACCGACAAGGGAAGTATCGGCCACGCGGGCGAATTCGAGACGTCGCTACAACTTTTCTTGCAGCCGGAGTTGGTCGACATGGATGTGGCCGAGTGGGTATCCGGGACGCGAGGTGACCCCACAAGTGCGTCAAGAGAAAAAGGCAAGACCGTCTTCGATGCTGTCGTGCAATCTCTGTCAGACGTAATTCGGCGCTATCACGCAGGTGAATATGATGACTCGCGCGTATGCCGCAAGGTAATCTGACCGGGGACAATGAAGGAACCCTGCATCTCCAAGGAAGCTCCGGCACCAGTCGGGCCATATTCGGGGGTTGAAGACCGGGCGGCATGGTCTGCATCCCCTGTCCGGACCAGTCTGTCCGTCCACCGGGAAGCTCTGTGGCCCGGACATCGCCGAGCGGACGAGACGGGCGCTGCTGACACGTACAGAGCACCCTCAATCCGAAGGGCGCGACCATGTAGGATTCGGTGAAGACCACAATCGTCCTTGCAGACCTGGAGGGTTTGGTCACGATGAATGAAATATGCAAGAGGTTGTTCGCCGAACCCATTTTGCCCGCATCTGCTTCGTGGGCCAACTGATGGGCCCTGACATGCTGGCGGGGATTGACGCGACGGCTCAGACCGGCAAGTGGCAGCAGGAACAACGCCTCGGTCCGAACGGTTACCCATGACAGTAGAAATCGAGGTGCACCAATCAGGGAAATGGCGGGTAAAGTCCAGACCGTAACTGGTCCAATAGACGCCGAACAGCTCGGCGTGACGCTCACGCACGAACACCTGCTCGTGATTGCGTCCGGTGCATTCAAAGCTCCTGAGGAGACCTCGCTCAGAGCGATGGCACTGGAGCCGGTCAGCTATCGAAATCTCGGATGGGTCCGGTATCACCCACTCTCCAGCCGAGACAACCTTGAGCTGTCCGATGAGTCCGATGCGACCCAGGAGGCACTGCGCTTCCGCCTCGCAGGAGGCGACACAATCGTCGACATGACGAATGCGAGCACAGGCCGCGACGCCGCCGCCCTGGCCAGGATATCCAGGGCAACAGGGCTGAATATCGTGATGGGCACGGGATTCTACACGGAGGCCACCGTCAGTGAGCGTGAGAGGCGCT
>CAYTDU010000533.1:0-4318 GCA_964436395.1 uncultured Gemmatimonadaceae bacterium
ACGACGAAATCATGGCACGCTCAGCAAATTCAGACAATGCTCAGGCGCCCAAGGAAACAAATGGCAAGAAACTACGTAAGAAAAGCGCATGAGTGGCGGTGGGTACTTGTTCAATAATCGTTTGGTCACTGGTTCAAGTCCAGTAGGGCCCACCACCCCTAACACCGTGTCTGACGACAATACGTGAATTCATTGAGTTCAAGCTAAATAGAAAGTACCGCCAATTGAGCGCGACTCGTGTGCAAAAAGACAAAAACCGTTCTGCACGTCCTTGAAATGGGGGCGCTACCCTAAGGGATTCTCGAAGTCGGACTGCGAGGGGGAGTAGTGTCAACCCGCTCTCGGCCATAGGTACTGTTTCGTGAGAGCCTTCTTGCACTAGGTAACTACGGTTCTGAATCATCAAGCGGGATCGGTTCAATGGACTGACACACAAAAAATTTGTTGATCAACTTGCCATGCCCAAAGAGTCTGATCGAAAGTTTCTGATACAAAGCACTACTCTCCGAAGGCGTAAGACGTCTGGGGTGCGGAAAGAAGCACCTGCTGCGCCATGCAATCGAAATCGTCGCGCTTTGCAGTGAATATTGACGAAAATTACTTGGCCAGGTCGAAGTTTTCTACCTTGTATCTTGCTAGTTATCAGGTGGAGTCGGGTTGGCGGCCGAGCGGGCGACGGGACCGGTGAGGTGTTCCCGGGGCGGCTGCGATGGGCGGGAACTGTGGTTTTCGGCGGGTGGTGCGGTGCGCGTGGAGAGGGTTGCGTGGAGTCGGGCAGCCCACCGTTGTTCTCGTCACAAGGTACACTGTAATAGGACTTACAATTTCCTATCCCCATTAAGTCCTTCGAAAAAAGAAAGGGAGAAATGAACTTTCTTGACACGCGATTCTGGCTTCTCGTTAGTGGCATCCTCTTCACCGTATTCCCCACGATTGCCGCAGTGTCGGGCAGTACGGTTGCTGGGGCTCCCGATTATTGGACGTCCCTTGGTGCACTGAGCGACAGAGAAGCTGCTATCGCCGCGGTCGTCGAATTGGCGTGGGGATTCCACATCCTTGGCCTAGGGCTTGTGATTCTTGCGATCGGTATTCTCGCGACAAATCCTCTTCGCGCCAGGCTCGGTGTCGTTGCGATGGTGGGGTTTGCGCTAAGTCAAATACTGTCGGCTGGAACCGCAGCTCAATTTGGCTACGGAGGCACCGATGCGATGGGCGCTTTTGCGTTCGTGGTTATTGGCGTGCCTCTCCTGACGCTCATCACCTGTGCTGTGAGCTGGAATAAAAAGCCCATTCTAGGCGAGTAGTTGAGCAGCTGGGGCGTTCACGCACCAGCCCATTCTTGGAAAGTAGGAGGAAGACATGATCACACTGATGGCACGTCACAAGGTCGAAGACTGGGACAAGTGGTTCGCGTTCTATGAAGCGCAGCGCGGAGAACTGGCGCAGATGGGGATATCTAGAGAGGCCGCACTTCGCTCGTCAACTGATGGAAACGATGTTGTCGTCATCCACGAGTTTGACTCGATGGAGGCAGCCCAAGAGTTCTTGAAGATGGCCGAGGCGCCCGACATGGGAGAAATGCTCAAAGCCAGCGGCGTGCTCCCAGAGACGATGACGATGGAGCTGTTCCACACCCACTAGGGGATTGTGCCGTCTAACGAGGGATTCGTGGGCCGGTAATCCGGCCGTCAAGATTGATTCCCGTAACGGTGGTGGGGCCAGACCGGGGATCTGCGAGGCACACAATGGCGTGGGCCCCTTCTTCCGCCCTCATCAGCCAGCCGAAAGGCTGGCTGATGAGGGCATAGTCGTTTGGTCCCTGGTTCAAATCCAGTAGGGCCCACCATGGAATTGCTTTGATGCTAATTGCAGGTGCCGCCACCAGCCCAGTCAGGCTTAGCTTCTGTCCAAGCGGTGGCACCAGCAGCAAAATTGCCTGGTTCCGAGCCATTAAAGTAGGTGACACACCAGAGCGATAGATCTCGGTCGAAGGCAATCGCCTCATAGAACATAGCCGTCATGTTCGTTACGCTACTTGTGTCCCAGTCGCCAATGGGTTGATTGAAAAGTTCGGCACTTAGGAACATTCGATTCATGTCCGTAACCTTGCTCGTGTCCCAACTACCAAGATCTTGATTGAATGTGATGTTCCCCCGGAACATCCCCTGCATGTCCGTGACGTTGCTGGTGTCCCAGTCGCCAATGGGTTGATCAAACGAGTTGGGTGGCGCGTAAATAGACGAGAACATGTACTTCATGTCCGTAACGTTGCTGGTGTCCCAGTCACCAATGGGTTGATTGAAAAGTTCGGCATTTTGGAACATGAAGGCCATGTTCGTAACGTTGCTGGTGTCCCAAGTCAGGGGGCAATCGACCACACCGCTTGCACAACCGTTATTGAATTCGCTCGCTCTCCAAAACGTGTCCACCATGGTGGTGACGCTGCTAGTGTTCCAGTAGGCGAGGGATTGGTTGAACGTATCGAGCCTGGCGAATGCGAAGTCCATGTCGGTAACACCGCTCGTATCCCACGAGCTGATGTCCTCGTTGAAAGCGCTAAATGTTTCGAAGCCCGGGAAAAACAATTCGTTCATGCTGGTGATCCCGCTGATGCACGTGGTCGGGAGTTCATCCCAGCCGCCCTGCACGTCACCCGCATCAACGAGAATGTCGATTCCATCGCGGTTGCGCTTGGTGTACGTCACGCCGTTCACGACCCCCGTGTCACCAATGAGTGCCGCGTCACAGGTGATCGTCACGTCATTGTCTGCAAGCGCGAATAGGGTCGATGGGCACACACCCCAGGCTGGCTGGTTCTCTGTCCAGGCAGCTGCATCCTGACTGAACAGGCTGGGAGCTTCCGCAATGTCGTCAACGCACCAAACAGCAAGATTCTGATTGAAGGTGGTCGCGCCATTGAACATGGAGTTCATACTCGAGACGCTGCTTACATCCCAACTCCGGATATCTTCGTTGAAGTCCGTAACGTCGAGGAACAGGTCATCCATGTTCTCGATTCCGCTCGTGCAGGTGGCCGCAACGAGGGCATAATCACCGTCCGCGATCAAGGCATCGAGTTGCGCCCGCGTACGCTTGGTGTACGTCACGCCGTTCACGACCCCCGTGTCGCCAATGAGTGCCGTGTCACAGGTGATCGTCACACTATTGTCCGCCAGCGTGAATGCGTTCACCACCGTCACGGAGACGGTGCCCACCTTGGACGGGTCGGTGACGCTGGACGCCTCGACCGACGCCTCCCCAAGAGACACGGCCGTAAGCAATCCAGAGGCGTTGACGCTGACGACACCTGCGTCGGAACTCTCCCACGCGACTTCATCCGTTGCACTACCCGTGAACGTCACCACGGTCGTCAACTGCTGCGTGTACCCAACTTGAAGGATGATGGTGTTCGGAGAAACAGTGACACTGAGCACCTCGGGCGCAATCGGCGAGTCCGGCAAGGCCGTCGAGAAGGCAAGCGTTCGCTCAAGACCATCCACATCGACAAGCCGAATCTTGAGAAGGACGACCTCGTCCAACACTTCATCGGGAACTGGCCACGCAACCGTTGCTCGCCCTTGATCATCCGCCAACGCCGACAGCATGGCCGTAGACCCAGGCACGACCAGACCCACGACCGACCCGGAAGCGGCACCTTCTACCCGCACCGACAGTGTGCGCGCAGTCGCCATGACCTCCAGGACACCAGCGACACTGCGGTAGACGCTTGGGCTCGAGACAGGCACCTGCGGAACGAGTAGGGAGACGCTTCCGAAGGTGAACCGGCGGCCTTCACTCGTCTCCTCCACGACGGCCGCAATACCTGTCGCCACGTCAACACCCTCACCCACACTCGGCGTGTCTTCCTCCGCAAGTACAGGCGTGGGCGAGAACACCGTGATGGAAACTGCATCCGACGCACTCGGGTTCACGACGCTCGTCACTGCGATCCTGCATGCACCGGACTCCACAGCCTCGAACACGGCGGGAACCTCACTCACGTCAAGACCGTCGCACGTCGACGACGACCAATCCAGGGAGGTATCCACACGGTCCGATTGGCTCGCGTCCGACACGGACACCGTGACAGGGATTTCGAGTTCCTCACCAAGCGACATTGCGACGTCCGTGACACCCAGTTCGACGCCCGACACTGTAGGGGCGGGGCTTGCATCATCGGGCGCAGGCACCGGGCTTGCACAACAGGGCGCAGGCAACAGACGCGCACACGCTGAAAGAACGACCACTGCCAGTACCAGGGCTGCCCACAACCAAATTCGATTCCTAATCATGATTCCTCCAACCTTGCGAGCAGATC
>CAYTDU010000534.1:0-4311 GCA_964436395.1 uncultured Gemmatimonadaceae bacterium
CGCTGTTCCGATATCTGGTTTTGCTGTACTAGGTCCCAAAACAACCCCATGATACACCTCGGCCTTGGCTATCCCACTCCCTATTTGGCGCCAACTCATTCAGTCGTTTTCTGATATCAGGCCCGAGAGCCAATGAGCCACGTTCAATAGAAACTGCTGGTTCTGCTCCGCTCCAGGTGACCGCAAACCAAACCACCCTGTACCGTGACCCGCCCATTGAGCGGTGAACATTGCGGCCTCGCCAAATACCGCTACGCGGCCTTCTCCGACCTTCGCCACGGCACCCTGGAACCAGCCGTGGACTGGTACCATCTGAGTCTCTTCGTCAAACTCCCATGCGACCGCTGGCATGAAAGACGTCGTGGGTCGTCGGAATACGAGCAGAGGCTCAGCCCGTTGGTCTGCTTGGAAGGCCTGACCGGTGAAGGTGCGAATCGAATCCACCATCTCACCGTCGTGACGACCTGAAGTGATCGGATGATCGGCTAGTGATCCATCTGACCGTCGAAAGATGGTCACATCTCGCGACGTTGTGTCAAACGCAAACCCGTTGTTGAACTGGAACCCGAATGCTGCAGCTAGGTCACTCGCTGTACCCGGCATCGGCATATGGTCGGCGATCAGCCACAGGTTGCCACCACCTTGTACCCAGACGCGCACCGCTTCAATCTCCTCAGCAGTAAACGCAGACGGAGTCGGTAGCGACCAATCCTCGACGTTGCGTTCGTGCAATGCGTTTGAGATGACCAGGATGTCTGCGCCCTCGAGAGACGCAAGGCTGAAGGGTGTCTCTGACGACCGCACGACGTAACCGTCGCGTTGCAGCACTCTGCCGAATGCCAAGAACCTGCCATCGAGTGTGTGGAAGTTGTGATGGGCGGCGTCTAGAAAGACCACAGGGCCGTTTGCAAATGGAAACGCCGGGTTCTCAACAACGGGCTGGAAGGTAGTGTCGGCTCGCTGTTGCGCGGTAGCCGGAGTAATCAGAAAGAGCAATAGCACCAAGGTTGTTGTGACAAATCTCATAGAGAATACCTCTCTGTGAGACTCTTCGATCTAAACACCAGCGCCGAAAGGGCAGTAAACATGGCAGCCACTCCGAGTATCACAGCCATACGTAACCACGGCTGCCCAAGCTCTTGTCGGCGCAATGCGATCGAGACTAGCGTTCTCACCCACTCCAGTGCGCCAATCCAAAGTCCGATTTGGATCCCGCGAGCGACCCACGGTCGTCGCACAAAGAGCAAGAACGGAGCAGTCAAGCATAAAACCAGCAACAAGAGGTTATCAGCTCTCGAGAAGTGCGCTGCCATTAGCAGAGCGCTGAGTAGCACAGGAAGCAATCGTGCGACGTTCATCTACCGCGATCTGTGAATTTGACCGTTAGAGAAAAAGTAACGATCACCAAGTCTTCGCGCCGCAATGATTGGAGTAGCACCGACAGTCGGGCCCACCTCATTTGCGAACCGCTGGTTCAAGTCTTCTCCCCCGCCATGGTGCATGGGGAACACCAAGCGGGGATGGAATTCCTCTATGGTATAGAGATCGCCATTGTTGACTACCGCGCCTCCCCAACGCCCAAAAGTCGATACGAACGCGATGTCGACATTGACTTGTTTTCCCGCGAAGTAGTCGATGTTGTCGGTGAAGGTCCGGTTAGGAATCTCGGTGGTGCTAGCGTGGTCGAAGGAATGGTAGATGGCGAGCCCATCCACCTTCACCAGATACGCGACCTCTGGGATGTTGTCAAAACGGTGATTCACCGTGCTGACCTCCATGTCACCAAACAGCCGAGTCTCCCTTTCATTGGAAAGGTAGACGAAGTTGGGATCCAAGCCGGCGTCCCACCCGAAGACGTAGGTTACGTTTTGCAACTCGGATGACCATTCGAGAATGACAGGGTCGTAGTGATCTCCGTGGTCGTGGCTCACAAAGACGAATACATCGACAGATCTGATTTCGTCGGTGTCGATGCTTCCGTTCGCCAACGACCGAACTCCCCGCGGCGGGTGCTGTTCCCAATAGTCGAAGATCAACAGCCGAGTTCGCGTCTTCACGGCCCAGCCGCAATGGCCCAGGTACCAGATGTATGCCTCTCCATCGGATAGCTCCTGAGCCAGGAGGGTTTCGATGCTTTCCTGATTTCCCAAAGAGTCGACAGGATCTCGAGATGCGGAGGTGGAACTGAGAATGCCCGGAATAGCAAGAAGCGAAACAAACAAACTCAGAGACATAGAGACCTCCATGGGTTGCTTCTACTTACCCGGATGGTGTGGGATTGTCCCCTAAGTGTGCTCGAAGCCAACCCATTAGCTGCTGTTTGCCGCTACATCGATGCTGGCTCTGATTCCGGCTGCAAGCGCCACCAGTGCCACCATCTGAACGAGATGGAAGGCACCATTGTGGTCAAACGGCCATATCAGTGTGAACGACACGGAACGCGTGGCCTGAATCACGGCAGCAATGATGCTCCCAGCGACTCCAAGCGTCATGAGCCCCATGCCGCTCGTTGTGCCTCTAACCGCCAGATAGCCGTACACCGCGAGTGCAAAAAGCATCGCAGTCAGCTCGTACAGCACGAATACCAGAAACGCCCCAGATACAACACGTGTTGCACCGTAAAACACCAGCGCCATCACCACCATGACCGGCAATGAGATGCGTGCGAGGGCCAAACCACGCCAGTCGTAGACTGCGCCGACGACGAAAAGCGCAACTGTGAGTCCAAGACAGAGGAATATCGGAATCCAGAGCAGATCCCACACATTGGTCGACCACACAAACCCGTGCGCCAAAGCACCCAAGAATGCCGCGGCTGCCAGCATTCCGAACATCCAACACCAAAGCCCGACTTTCCATGAACCGTACTCACTGAAACGCCACAAGTATACGACACACGCTATCGCCAGTACACCGAGTGCGACGTCGGTTGCCGCGGTCGTCAGCTCAGTCTGGGCAGGATTGAATTGCATGGCGTTGTCAGCTGACCGATCCTCAGTTGCGGGGTTCCCAGTTTTCGATGAACCTAGATCCCTCGCCTCGCTCGTGTTCATCGACAAGCGCCTGGAAGATGGCGCGTAACTGATCGTAGGGGAGCGTACCGATAACCATTCTACCGTTGATGATCATCGTCGGCGTTGACCTTATTCCATGCTCGAACTGATCGGAGGTTTTTTCGTACTCGGCACCTGTTTCGATCATGCGATGCACCATTTCGATCGTCGCCGAGTCCTGCAGCGCCGCCTCGACTCCATGGCGCTGCGCCAGCGCCAATCTCCACTCAGGATCTCGGGCGGCTCTTATGTTCGCGAAAACTTCGTCGTGGATCGCTTTGAACTTGCTCGGGTCATGCGTGGATATGTAAGAAACCTCACAGGCGCCCGGGTGAAGATCCTTGGCGACCACGTCGTTGCATGCTCCCTCGAGCGGGAAGTGCTGGAACGCGACGTTCAATTGGCCGGCAAACTCCTCCTTCAACCGATCCATCTGCTCGGCGAGGAATAGGCAATCCGGACACAGGAGATCCGCATACTCAATTACTCTGATTGGTGCATCCTCGAAGTTCTCCGTCGCCTGCGCGGTCCGCAGTGGCGAGATGTAGCTGGGCAACTCCACGGTCGGAAGGCTGTAATACTCCCTTACGATTCTCGTCGCAACACCACCGGCCTGTGCGTCCTTTCTCGCTTCGTGATACAGCGAGAATCCGTAAGCGCCTACGAGTGTCAGTACGCCATAGGTGGCGACGTGCATCACTGATGGTCGCATATACTTGGCGACGAACCCTTCGGCACCATCGCTCGCCGGGTACCTCCAAAACACGACAAGGCTCAGTATGGAAAACACATAAAAACCAGAGCAGTAGAGACACAGGCTCTTGAGGACAAACACAGACACCAAGAACAGCACCACTACCCCAATAACGTTGAGTAGAGCTAGACTCCGATTCGTGCGCTCGAAATCGACCGTCGGGAAAAGTGCACCCAGGGATACCAACAACCCCACAACCAAGCCGAAATAGCCCAACGGAACGCCCGCGACCTGTGATAGAATTGAATGAGCCGAACTGTCGCAATTGAAGAACGCGTTGATATCGCAAAACCCCCCATCGTAGAGGGAGGTCGGGTAATTGGCCTTGAAGAAGTGATCCAGCGCGAGCCAGGACGCCCAGACCATCCCCAGACCGGTCAGGAACTCCAAGCTGCGTCCCAGAAGAACTTGAACCGAAGCGGGGCCGGGGAGATCGGTCCGCCCTTCCGAATCCCCCCGGCCCGCATTGGCCGCGTCTGCGGTCATCCTTGCCTCCTAATGACG